>JAKPBL010000609.1 GCA_029778965.1 Bacteroidota bacterium | reverse complement strand
CAAAAGGTATGATACCAGGTTTCCCGTGGCGCCACGTCAGCCTTAACAGGCAAAACAGCGTTATCAGACAGATCGTCAGATAGAATCCATTGCGGAACCAGATAAGCAGGGCGCTCAACGCAGAGAGTGTCAGCAGCAGCCTGTACTGCATTACCTCGGCGCCAACCGTCGCCAGACTGGCAGAAATCGCAGGAACTCTATATATACTCCTATTTGACATGAGAAATACCAGGCCAGTTAATTACCTGGTGCAGAGTCAACTTTCGCAGTCCCAGGCTCTTTACAAGGAATGCACCAGTCAGCGGCACCAGGTTATCCATTTTCGAAACATACCGGTAATACTGCATGAAGAGTAGAAAGTTCCCCGAAAGAAGACACTTGAGCATTAACCGGTAATAAAATTGTGATTTCGACCAACGCATCAGGCGTTTCGCCGACGAATGGCTTTTTTGATCGATATAAGAAAACAGCTTTCTGTAGGCCTCACTGTCCTCCTTCAGATGAAAAATAAACAGGTCTTCCTGTCTGCTTAGCTGGCCGGCATGCGCCCGCAGGTAAATGAGCTTTTTCTTAACATAGCCGACGGGAAAAAACTGCGCGATCCTGATCCACATCTCGAAATCGCCTGAAATCTTCATCTCTTCCGTGAATGGACCTGCCTTTTCCACCGCGCTGCGCGTTATTGTCACATTCGCAATATTACCGGCAATAGAGCCGCTGTACAATGCAATTCGTGAGTGCATTTCCGAAGGTATCACCGTCGGCGTTTCGTCGTTCAGTTCGCGCGTCACAATATTACCGTTTTCATCTATTGTTTCATATTGTGTATAGCTGAAACCGATCTCGGGGTGCTGCCGGTGAAAGGCAACAACCTCGGCAAGACAGCCGGGGAACATAATGTCATCCTGCGACCATAACTTTATCAGGCCCGATACAGCAAGCCCGGTCATTTTATTGAGATTAAAAAACAGACCCCGGTTGGTATCGTTTCGAAGCACTGTTACACGACTATCTGCGATGGCACTGATATATTCATAGCTTCCATCTGTTGAACAATCGTCTATGATTAGACACTCAAAATCTTCGAAT
The DNA here is from genome assembly GCA_029778965.1 of Bacteroidota bacterium. Taxonomy (GTDB): domain Bacteria; phylum Bacteroidota; class Bacteroidia; order Chitinophagales; family Chitinophagaceae; genus Flavihumibacter. The sequence continues at coordinate 6,756 of JAKPBL010000609.1, read as the reverse complement.
GTTTGAGAAAGCACAGATTGAACTGATTGCTTCAAATAGTCGCCCCCATTGTAAACCGGAAGGATCACGCTAATTGCTGGCATCCAATACTCCTTTGACTAAATTTTCAAATGAAAACCGGGAAATGATCTGCCTCGATTTTTCGCCGGCAAGTCTGCACCGGCTCCGGTCGGCCTTAAGCGCCCGGATATAATCGACCAGCAAATCATATTCATCCAGACCAAAAATCAATCCGTTATCCGGCCCGATCAGGTCTATGGCAGCGCCTACCCGATCGGAAGCAGCCACTGCTTTCCCGCTGGCCATGGCTTCGTTCAGCGCCAGACCCCAGGTTTCGCTGAACGACGGCAGCACAAAAAGGTCGCAACCCGCATACAGCAACGGCATTTCAGTTTGATTGTGGAAATCCAGGAATACAATTCTGTCGTCGTCCTTTGCCCGTTGTTTGAGATCGGCCTCCAGCTTGCCGTTGCCGGCAAAAACGATCTTCAGGTCATCGTCCTGAAGCCGCTTTGCCACCTCAAGTAGAAAAAAAGGGTTCTTGATTTTCTCCAGCTTACCGGCAAAAAGCACCACAAAATCTGCATCCGAACAACCGATATCCTTTCTTTTAGCGGAAATTTCTCCAGGTGCCCAGGATACATTAAACCTGGTATTTTCAATGGCATGGGGGCTAAAAAAAAGCTGGCTTTCTTTCAGCCCATGCTTCCGGTAATACTGCTTGTTATTGGCACCTACATAAAGAGCCTTATCAACAAAATGATATACCAGCCATAAGAAAATATGCCTGAGCTTGTCTTTCAGGAATCCCCGCGTTACCAGCAGCGTGGAGTCGCCCCGGAACAACACAGGAATCTTCCCTTTAAAACGAATCATCGCTTTCAGGTGACTGTTAAATGCCCAGCCTATCACCATGAGCAGGTCGGGTTTCCATTGCTCCACTTCTCTGATAAGAGTGGGGTTTACAATACCGCTAAAATGTGATGAGCCGGGCCGCTTTGCCGTGTTGGTTACAAACCGGTAGTCGTATCCTTCCAGCAATGGTATATCCCAGGTAAAGGATTTTCCGAAGCCGGGGTCAAACTTAACGCCCGATTCTGTCTGAGACCAGGTATAGAAAACCATTAGTTCCACGCCCGATTGTTCACCAAGCAGTTTAAACCAGGGCGCATTGTATTGAATGGGATGGGTTGTTATAATGGCAAGTCGCATTTCACACTATACAGTTTGTTTATGGAGCGCTTCATCCAACAACCCGGCCAGTACGCCGGTCACCTTTTTCGCAGAATATTTATCAAACTCTGCAAGATTGACACGCTCGGGGTTGAACTGTTTAAGAAATTTCAGGTAAGAAATAAAAAAACCGGTGAATTTCTCTTCTACAGCAGGCATATCACCGTCGCCCGTCATGGTTAATGCAATGCCGGCTCCTGATTCAACCAATACTTTTACCGCTGTACTATCCCTGTGCAATACGGCTGCGACCGGCTTTTTGGAAAGCACCGCCTGGTACATCTTGCTGGGTGTATAATGGGGCTCGGTGCTGCCCAATACAAAAACTCCATCGGCTGCCGACAGGTGTACCAAAACATCAAGATAAGGTATTCGTCGGGGGTATTCGAAAACAATTGTCTCCCAAAGATCATGTTGTTGAGCCAGTTGCCTAACGTTGAACCCATTCGGATCATTTGGGGTCTTACCGGTGCCGATAAAGTGAAATTCAACCTGTTCAAAAACAGATCGGTTTGTCTGGATCGCCCGCATAATGGCCCTGAGAGGCTCGTAGGCCCTTGGCAACATGGCCCCTGCATATACCAATTGTATCTTGCCTGTTTTTTTGTCAAACAGATAGGGCTGAATATCTATGACTGATATTGCGTCGTGGTCAGATTGTTCGCCGCCATAGGGCATCGCTCCGGTAACCACCGTATTCGCCAATCGGGGATTTCTTTTTAATACATCGGCATAATAGCCTTCAGCCACGCCGGTGATCAGTCTCGCCTTCTTAACCGCAATCGGTTCCAGAAAAGCGGCCAGTCTCATCGAAAACCAATGCCGGGAAAACAGTTTTTCGCTTCCCGGAAACCGATGCACCCAGGGATCAATATAATCTATGCCATAGGGAATGCCCGTTTGCCGGTGCAGTATCCTGGCTACCAAAGAAACATAAAAAGAGGGTATCGGAATGTACAGAAAATCAATCTTGTCTTTTTCTATGATCTCCCGCCCTTTCCTCACCAACTGCACAAATGCCCGCAAACCGATATCACCCACCAGTCGTGGCTTTGTAATGCCGAAGGCACGCACCTTCTCCACCCTTAGGGTCGACGGAATAAGTTTCGCCAGGTTCCAGTCTGGTTTTTCTTCATAATACTGCTCGTGAACGGTAAGTATTACCGGCTCCCAGTTGAATGTCGGCAGGTGCAATGCAAACAATCTCGTTCTATGAACAGCTGCGAGATTTGACGGCGGAAAATGAGGAGAAATAATTAATACGCGTTTCAACGGGGTTAGATTTTTACAGCCTTGTATAGCAACCGGTGCTCAAAGCGCCCACACGAAAGAGTTCTATCTTAATAAGGTTTTTTCAACAACAGAAAGGAAAGTATTCCTCTCCTGTTCCCAACTGTATTCTTGTTCGGCATGTTCATAGATATTGCGCCGAACGATTTCCAGCTCATCCAATGCCAACCCCCACCTTGTTATAATTCCCGCCAGGGCTTTCGTATCGCCGATGGGATAGATTTCACCCAGTGATTTGTTGGTGCTGAAAAAAAGTTCCTGGGCCGGCGTGTTGCTGGCAATAACATAATTTCCGGTCAGCAGGTAAGAAAATATCTTGTTGGAAAGTGCCATCTTGTTATTCTCAGAAAAACCAGGCTCCAAAGCGAGGCCAATGTGGCATTTACCGCATGCCTCCAGCAACGCGAGCTCGGTCAGAGGCTCCAGGAAACTGACATGGTGCATGTCATTTGAGAGCAGCCCCCGCAGTTGATCCTTTACCGGTTCGCTTCCCTGCCCTATAAGCGTAAAGGCAACGGGCACTTCCGTTACCCTGTTCAACGCATTGAAAATATCCTGAAGACCACGATTAAGGCCGATAGACTGCGAAAACCAGATTATTCGCAGCGAGCCTCCTTCTATCTTGCTAAATGCAGGCCGGTGCTCAACAGAAAACGTATTCAGAACAACAGGAATATCGCCTAGTACCGGATAAAGCTTCCGGTAAGCCGCGGCAATTAATGGTGCGCTTGTCGTCAGGTAGTCCAGCCGGCAAAAATATTTATCCTCCATGTAGGCGGCACGTCTCGCATTGATGCTATTTTCGACGCTTTCACCCCGATGATAGTCTTCAGCATCAAAACCGGCCTTTACACCGTATTTTTTTGCTGCATGCACGGCTGCAGGCAATGCACCGAGGTTATGCGCTATATACAAATCGGCCTTTTGAGCCACTGCAGCCCTTTTTAGAAAAAAAGAGGCCCGCGCCTGGCTGTAATCGGCAAACAAGCCCAGCTTACCGCTACAAAAACTGAAGAATTTATATAACAGCCTAGAGAAGAAATAAATGCTCTTCCTTGAGTAAGGATCCCCTCCAACTGCTGTGAACCTGCCGGGGCACCCTGCGATAAGGGGCTTATCGGTTTCATGCGCCCATGATGCCCAAAAGCTGTACAGCACCGACACGTTGAAACCTTGCTCCAGCAGCGCTCTAAACTCCTTCATCATCCTCGGGTTAGTAGAAGGCTGGCCGGTTGTTATTATAACAATTTTCTTTGGGGTGCTATGCATATCCCTTTTTGCTGCGGAATACAGAATCGTGCTTAACAAACATAAAATCCGTTTGCCATAAAGCGCCGTCCAACGGTCGTCGAATGCTTACGGAACAAATATCATAGGTGACAAATCCCCGGTCGAACATAAAGTTAACAACATCCCGCAGCAGGGGCACCCCCTTATGTATATCTATCAAAGAAATTTCACTGATTATTACCTCGGTCTTTTTTATATGTTCTCCAAAGCCTTTCAAGACCTCTAATTCATATCCCTGCACATCCAGCTTTAACAGGTCTATCTCATTAAAGCCGGCTTCCTGAACAATCCTGTCCAGAGACCGGGTCTTTCGCAAAACCCGTTGGTGTTGTGTTTCGTTTTCTTCCAGCACGGAACTGGCTGTTTCCAATTCGGAAAAATAAACTTCCTGACCATCGCCGCTACCCAGCACAGCTATGGCTACCTGGCTTTTTATACGGTGCTCCCGGCTTACACGTTCCAGTTGCTCCTTCTTTTTCGGCATGGCCTCCACCATCAAGTAATCTGCGTCGGGGAAAAGGGTGGCGCATTTCCTTGTCCATGCTCCTTCATAGGCGCCCACATCCACGATATTCCGGGGGGAAAACCCGCTTTGCTTCATGCGTTCAAGGCTAAAAAACATATCGGGCACGCCCATTCTCTTTCTGAGCTTCTCTTTAAAGGAGGCCGGTAACAGAGATAACGCTAACTTATTCATAGCTGGCCTTTTTAATCGTTACCATGTTCCCAAATAAAGCCAGGTATTCTTCTGCTATCACTTTCGAGCTGAATTTCGATACGGCATAACGCCGTACTTCCTGGTTATTAATAGCCGGCAGATCGGCAATCCTTTTGGTCATCTCATCGAGTGTTTCACAAACGAAACCGGTCTGCCCGTCAACCACCACCTCGGGCACCGAACCCCGGTTAAAAGCTATCACCGGCGTTCCGCATGCCATTGCCTCAGCCAATACTATACCAAAAGGCTCCTCCCACTTAATCGGGAATAACATCGCTTTTGCCTGCTGAAGATATCGCCTTTTTTGTTCATCGTTCACAGGCCCTACATAGCTCACGTCGGGATGCGTCAACAGTGGTTTGATACTTCTTTCAAAATATTGCTCATGGCCGTTTTGTATATTGCCTGCAACGATAATTTTCTCTCTTGCACCAATAGCGGCCAGTATTGCCTCTTCAGTGCCTTTGATGTCTTCGATACGGCCCAGGAAAAGGAGGCTGTCTCTTGTTGTCGTTGCATCTTCGAAGAAATAATCCGTATCGGTAAAGTTAAAAACAGGTGTGAACACAGACTTATCGGGCAACCTGCTGATCATATGTGCTGCGCAGGAGGTGAATCGCAATTTTCCGTCCGCAACTTTTCGGGCCCAAGAGGTAGAGCGGGCGCTTATTTTTCGTTGATATGATTGTACAAACGGAGTATTGCTGAACAGGAACAATGGATATCCATACAAGAGACGGGAAAAGCTATGAATTATATCGGGCCTGATCTCGTTGTGAACCCGGCGAAGCATGGATGCATTTTTTAAAATATTGATCGCTCCTCCCGACCGTAAAGCCGGCCACCCATAATTTCCGTTGGTATATTTGCAGGTCGAAGCGGGGTTGGCAAGCAGAAAAACTTCGTGGCCATGCGCCGCATATTCTTTAGCCAGGCCGTCCACAATCCTCTCTATGCCCCCGTAGTTGGCAGGCGGCACTTCTATTTCCGGGTCAACCGTCAACAGTATCTTCATAATTACAAATACGTCTCTATGCGTTCTATTTGCCTGGCATAAGTATTGTCAAGCGCAAAAGCGATCTGCGCCTTTGAAGGGACAACGATTTCACCGTCTCTTAACTTCCTGACTAGTTTTTCAAATAACTCCGGATATTCATCGTTGCTGGTTGTCTTCGGCATGTACAGGATATCCGAGTCTTTATAGGTTAATACAAAGTGCGAAACCACCGGCCGACCTGTGCTGAGATACTCTAGTATTTTGTGAGAATTTGATCCGTCCCACATTCCCGGCCCAATCTTCCAGCATAACCAGAACATATCCATGTTTTGCATCTCCTTTGCCAAAACATCGGTTGGAACCGCTCCCCGTAAAACAACATTCTCTGCTTGCTTCAGAAAAGAAACAAAATCACCCACTTCCGGATGATTCCACGCATCATGCTTACCGGCAACCATATCATACTGCCCCCAGAAAACGAACCTGATCTCCGGGTTATCTGTGATCACCTTTTTCATGGTCTGACGATCAAGCGCGCCCATCAACAGGTTTCCCGCGTAACCGACCTGCAGCATTTTATCCTTAGGCAGAGCAGCAAAAGGCTGTTCGGCGGCCGTAACGGCAATAGACTTAAAGTCGCCGCTAAGCCCGTGATTGATAAAAAAACTATGCGGATTATATTGCTTAACCTGGTCGAGAATGGTAGCGGAAACAGCAAAGCAAACATCGGCATTTACCGCTTCGCCCGGAGGCCGGTTTTCCAACGAAAGATCGGAGGCAAAATAGATAGACCGGGCAGCACCGAAGTCACCAATGTTCTCGAACAGATAGGGTTGAAAAGTCAAAACCACATCGGGGTTTTTCCCAATGCTGCCTACAAGCCTGTTTACCTGCTTCCTGAGCAACCTGCGGTAAATAAATCCCGGTAATACTCTCTTTCCCCAAAAGACAGGTGAATAGCTTACCAGGTTAAGTCCATCGACATTGTCAACAGGTCTTACAGCAATGCCTTTTTTACGTGAACGATCGGGTGATTCTATAAAATAAACGGTATTGCCTCTTTTTGCCATCTCGATGGCATAATGGTGTTTGGAAACCTTCATATTGCCCCACCGCTGAGGAGAAACAATATAAACGACCTTCCCTTTTAAACTGTACGACATTTACGCAGAAACCGTTCGGATACAATCAACAATACGGGCGATCTGCTCAGTGGTCAGTTCCGGGA
>JAKPBL010000604.1 GCA_029778965.1 Bacteroidota bacterium | reverse complement strand
ACTGTCGTCGGGAATATTGGCCTGGTCGGTGACATCTTTGAACTGCATACCTCCCAGGTTCAGGTAGATCCGGTCACGATGCTGGTTACTGGCAAAAAACAGGTCAATCTTGCCATCGTTGTTGAAATCGCCCGCGCCCACACCCGCCCCGTTGTAGAAATACATGTACTTAAACAGGTTGAATTCGCGGGTCGAGGTCAGCGTATTCACAAAACGCAAACCGGTTGAATCGGCGCCGAGGGCGGTAAAGACAGCAGGCTTTTTCCCCGTACCGCGACAGCCGCCCAGCAGCACCAATAGCACTAGTACATAGGTTCTCATGGCTATGGTTTGCTTTTTGTGGCCGTAAACAATACCGGGTAATCGTTATTCTGGGAAAACAGCCATGCGGTGCCTCCTTTGTAGCGAATGGGTTGAATGTCCCTGATCATACCGGTCAGTTGGATACCCGATGTTTTATTGTCGATATAGCTGAACCCTTTTCCGCGCACGTAGCGCAGCATATGGCCAAAGCTGGCATCGAGACGGCAGAATTGCGGTTGCAGGTTGAAACAATTGCCGCCCATGAAAATTGTAGTTTCATCGCCGGCACCCGGTAATACGCCAATGGCATTCACCGACGACAACTGCACTTCATAAGGCAGCAGTTCAATCTCGAAATGGCCGTTGCCTGTATTTCGGGCAAAAACCGATGCGCCGCCGTTAAACTCGGTTACCACGGCTTTCTTCAGCATATCGGCCGGGAAAAGTTCCTGGATCGACTTGGTAGCATATTGTTCGTGTCGCAGGTTTTGCTTTTTCAGGCCCGGCAACTGGTCTGTCAGTTCGCGTTTCATAAACACCGGCATGTCTTTACCTCCTATACTGCGTGTCAGGATTTTCTCGGCCTCGCCGTTCTGGTCAAAATCACCCATCCATAGTTTAACAGGATTAGCAGAGTCAGGCTTGAGGTAAAAATTCTGCCCGATATTGCCGAGCAGCAAATCATTGCGACCGTCTTTATCAAGATCCGCAACGGCCATCGACTGCCACCAGCCATCGTGGCCGGCAAGGTTTGTCGGCCATGCGACGAATGCATTTCCTTTCCGTATAAATATGGATGGCGCCATCCACTCGCCCGTGATCACCAGGTCATTCTTTCCATCGCCGTCCATGTCAGCCCACGCTGCCGCTGTTATCATTCCCGCAGTAGCCAGGGCAGGACACCAACTGGCGGTCTGGTCGCTGAAGTTTCCCTTACCATCGTTGATGAAAATGGCGCTTGCCGGCGACTCACCAAACAGCTTTGGTTTGGAACGCGCGCCGATAAAAAGATCAAGATCACCGTCGCCGTCTATATCATCGGCGATGGCAACGGCAATATTAGCGGTGTTGGGTGGAAAAGCATCGGCTTTTAGTGTGAAATTGCCTTTGCCGTCGTTGAGAAAAAGCCGGTGCTGCAATGCCGCACCCTGTTGCTCGAAATTTCCCCCGGCGCCGATATACAGGTCGGGGTCGTTGTCGTTGTCTGCATCAAAGAACAAAACGGCCACATCTTCCATTCCCCGAAGAGCATTGACCGCCGGCAGGTCTTTCCGAACAAACCCATTCCCGGTTTGCAGGTATAACATGCGGGGCTGGTTCACAGCGCCGCCCACATAAATGTCTTCCAGGCCATCGCCATTCACATCGGCCTTCGCAATTTTCGGCCCTTCGCGTGAGATCAGGTAGGGAATATTCCTTTCATAATAGAAATCAATATAATCGTCTTCCTGGTGCTTGTCGAACAAGCCCGGGTCGATGGAATGATACAAAGCAGTGCCTGCTTCTATGGGCATTGTATAAGGCCTGGCGCCGGCGGATGGTGTAAGGCTATACACCGAATCAACGGCAGGCTTCACCAGCACGTCTATGCGCCGGTCGGGCCAGATGATCTGTACCGAATCGGGCTGCCGGTTGCCCAGGCCCATGATGATCTTGTAATCAACCGACGACTGGAATCCGCGGGTGGGGATCAGCTCACGCATGAGGACATTATCGCCGCTGAAAAGTTTTATCAAAGAGCCGATGGCAAAGGTGTTTTCACCGCTGCCGGTTAGTTTAAACCCGATGTAGTGAGATGAGTCTTTTTGCCTTGTCTGGTTGCGATAAATAAAGGCGGGTTGATTTACATTATTGACCACCAGATCGAGGTCGCCGTCGTTGTCAAGGTCGCCATAGGCGGCCCCATTGGAAAAAGAAGCTTTGCTAAGCCCCCAGTCGCCAGCCTTGTCTGTAAAAGTCAGCCGGCCGTTGTTATGGAACATTTTGTTGGCGATGGGTCGCGACGGCATCTTGCTGATGATCTCATCCACTTCTTCACGCTTGCCGGTCATCACCATTTTCTGGATAATATCATTGGCGAAGAAATCGATAAAGTCCTGATCGGTCACATCCTGGTAAATGCCATTGCATACAAAGATGTCTGAATAGCCATCGTTGTCGCCGTCGAAGATCAGCCCGCCCCAGCTCCAGTCAGACGCTGCCACACCACTGTAGAACGCCGTTTCCATGAACTTACCGTTGCCGTTGTTCACCTGCAGGGTGTTCTGCATAAACTGGTTATAGAAACCCGACTTTTGCTTGAGTCGCTGTACGTCGATATTTTCAAAAGCGGTGGTGGTTTTAAGTCGTGTCTCATTGTCGGGCAGCATCTCCGTGACAAAAATATCGGGCTGTCCGTCGTTGTTTATATCCGCCATATCGGCGCCCATTGACGAATGGCTGATATGTCCCATATAATTTTCCAACTCCTCTTTGAAGGTTCCGTTGCGCTGGTTGATATAGAGATAATCGCGCTCGAAAAAGTCGTTCGACACGTAGATATCGGGATAGCGGTCGCCATTTACATCCCCGACGGTTACGCCAAGGCCAAAGCCGATCAGGCTGCCGTATACGTTTGCTTCTTCGCTGATATCGGTGAAATGGCCATTGTCGTTGCGCAGCATTTTATCGCCGCCGCCTTTGAGGAAATCAGCCACAGGCCAATCTTTCGCGCGTAGATCGCGTTTGTTGGCGTAGTTAAGCGTATTAACCGGAATAAAGCTATTGTTCAGTATGTAACAATCCAGGTCTCCGTCGAGGTCGAAATCAAAAAAAGCGGCGTGTGTGGTATATCCACCCCTGTTGGTCAGCCCCATGACTTCAGCCTGGTCGGTAAAGCTGCCGTTTTTATTGTTGATATACATCTTGCAAACCGGCTCCCGCCCTTTGCTATAACCGGCATTGCACACATATATATCGAGCCAGCCGTCGTGGTTGATATCCACCATTACCACGCCGGTGCTCCACGTATCGGCGTCGGCCAGGCCGGCGCTATCGGTAACATCTTCAAACTTGAAATCGCCTTTATTCAGGTAGAGCTTGTTGCTGCCCATGTTGGCGGTAAAGAATATGTCGGCAAGGCCGTCGTTGTTAACGTCGCCAATGGCGCAACCGGCACCGTTGTAAAAATTACGGTAATTGAAAATGTTGAAATCGGTTGTATTTTCCGTTTTATTGGCGAAGCGGATGCCCGAATCCTCTACCAGTTGAAAGCGGGTGTCTTTATTCTCGGCCTGCTTACAGGAAACAAGCAGGGTAAGCGGGAAAACAGCAACGAAAAACCATTTCATACGATACTCAAGCTAAAAAAAGAGACTGTCTTTAACAAAAGACAGCCTCTTTTTATTTTGATTAATGTATAGCAAATTAGTAACCCGGGTTCTGTCCCAGGTCTGGATTCGCAGCAAGTGCGTTGGCCGGGATCGGAAACAGCAGGTATTTGTTGTCTGATTTTGCCGGGCGTGTAGTGCCTACAGCATCCAGGAAGTGACCAAAACGGACAAGGTCGTTCCTTCTCCAGCTTTCCCAATACAATTCACGACCGCGCTCATCGAGCAGATTGTCGAGGTTGAGGGCCGCGAAAGGGGTGGCGCCGCGAATAGCACGGATCTGGTTTACGATAACCAATGCATCGGCAGCATTACCTGTACGCAATAAAGCCTCGGCTTTCATCAACAATATGTCTGCATAACGCAGCATCACGTAGTCGTTATTGGCATTATCTTCAGAACCCGACCAGTCGGCTTTCATGTCAGGAACGTACTTTACCACGCGAATACCGGCAGTTTCTACAACAGACCCGGTAACGATATTATCTACCGCTGGCGTAAAGATCAGGTTATTGCCGCTACGGTCTTTGAGCGCTACGCCCCCTTTGCCATATTGCTGGCCTTCCAGGAAGCCAACGCGCATACCTGTGTTGGTGGTAAATGCGCCATATGCCATACCGCGGCGTTGGTCAGTAGCTTCAAACTTGTCGTAGAAGCTGGCAAGTGTTGCAAAGCCATTCCAGCCACTGGGGTTCTGGTTGTAGTGCGTTCCGGCAAACCAGTGAAAACGAACGTTGCCGGCCTCAGCATTGGTATTCTCTAATGTAAAGATCAACTCTTTGCTGGTCTGGGAGTTAGTCGGCGTGAAAGCTTTGAAGAAATCCGATTCCAGGGAGAATTTCCCGGAAGCAATGATCTCGTTACAAAGTGAAATAACCTGCGCCATGTCCGCTGCGTCAAAAGTAGGATTGGTCCGATCCTTAAAAGCACCTTTGTTTAAATACAATTTCGCCATGAGCGCTTTTGCAGCCCATTTGTTAGCAACATACGGCGGCACGGCATCATCCAGGCTCGGCACAGCAGTAGTCAGATCGGCCAGTATTTGTGCCGTCGC
>JAKPBL010000426.1 GCA_029778965.1 Bacteroidota bacterium | reverse complement strand
TACCGACGATAAGTACCAGTTGATCGAAGCGGTCGATCCTAATTGGCAGGGCGCTCTTCCCTATACAATCCTGGTAGAGCCCGGCGGAAAAATCGTGTATGCAAAACAAGGGCCGATAGACCCGGCAGCAATGAAAACGCTGATCGTGGAGCACCCGCTGATCGGGCGTTATTACTGATCGGTCCGCCAGGCGCTGCGCAGAAACCGCAGCCAGTTGCCGTGCATGATGTTTTCAATATCTGCAGCGGCATATCCACGTTTTTCCAGTAAAGCCGGTATGGTTTGCAGGTCGGCGATGGTGTTGAGGTCGTACGGACATTGCTCTTTGCCGAAAGCGCCGTCGAGATCGGTACCGATGCCGACGTGCAACGTGTTACCGGCCAACTGGCATATATGATCGATGTGGTCGATCATCACTTCCATGGTGCAATGCATGCTTTCCGGAGTAGATACGCCCCTTTGCCAATGCGGCACCATCATCCAGGCATCGAGCGCAGCACCGATAACGGCGCCTTTGGCAACCAGGGCCCGGATCATGTCGTCGCTGAACTGGCGGTTGTGATCCACCAGCGCCCGGCAATTGTTGTGGGATGCCCATACCGGCCCATCGTACAGCTCCATCGCATCCCAGAAAGCATCATCGCACAAATGGGTGGCGTCGAGAATCATATTGAGCTGCCGCATCTCGTGCAGCAGGGTTTTCCCCGCGGGGTTCAGTCGCCCCGTAGCATCGGTGCCGTTGGCGTAGCGGCCGGGCCCGTAGTGTGCAGGCCCCACGGCCCGCAGGCCATATCGATGCGCTATATGCAGGTGGTCGGGCGTCACCAGCGAATCGGCGCCTTCCAGGCTTAAAATATAACCGATGGGAGTATTGGCCGCATCGGCCGGGTGCTCGTCAGAAGCAGCCTGCCAGCGCCCCAGGTGCGCTTCCAGCCCTGCCAGGTCGCTGACCATGACCATTTGTCCGTCGGCTTCCATCGCCTTATACCAGGCCAGTTGTCCCTGCGTCTGGGCCCAGGCCTGTTCGGGCGATGCCCAGCCTGGCAGCAGGTTACCGGGCGCCACATACCTCGCTATCTGGGTAGCCACTACCAATCCCACATTTCCCTCGCGCAACGCGGGCAACGACACTGTCGCTTTCGCCCGGTCGGGTTTATCGGTCATTCCTTTTTCCCTGCTGCGTAATTCACTTACCGGCAGCCGCAGGTCGCGGTTCCATTCCATGGCATTCATAGCCAGGTCGAGATGCGCATCAATAGTAAACATAGCGGCGATGAATATACGTTGTATTTTTGCAGCAAATCATCGACTTGGCTGTTTCCGTTTACCTGCTTACGCCTCCATTCACCCAACTGAATACGCCTTACCCGGCTACCGCCTACCTGAAAGGTTTTCTGAATACCCGCAACATCAGCGCTTACCAAAGTGATCTGGGCATTGAAGTGACCGACAGCATTTTTTGTAAAAGCGGGCTGCAGAAACTGTTTGCCGCGGTGCTGTCAGCAAGCGTGGAAAACGGATCGCCCAATGTGCAGCGCATCTGGAAGCTGCGACATACTTACATAGCCGGCATCGATGCGGTAATGGATTTTCTGCGCGGAAGCAACCCCACGCTGGCGCACCGCATCGCGCGGCGAACCATGCTGCCTGAAGCCAGCCGCTTTGAACAGCTCGACGATCTGACGCATGCCTTCGGTCACATGGGCACGCAAGACAAAGCGAAGCATATTGCCACGCTTTACCTCGAAGACCTGAGCGATTTCATCCGCGAGACCGTCGATCCGCATTTCGGCTTCAGCCGTTACGCCGAGAAGCTGGGCCGTTCGGCCGCCCGCTTCGATGAACTATACGCTTTGCTACAGGGAGAGCCGACCTATGTGGATGCCATCCTCATCCAATTGCTTGCCGACCGGCTTGATGAATGCCAGCCACGGCTGGTGGCCATATCGGTGCCCTTTCCCGGTAACCTGTATGCGGCGTTCCGTTGCGCGCAATACATTCGCCAAACACGTCCCGGCATTAAAGTGGCCATGGGCGGCGGCTTCGCCAACACCGAGCTGCGATCGCTCAGCGACCCGCGGGTTTTCGAGTTCTTCCATTATGTTACGCTCGATGATGGCGAAGCGCCGATAGAGCAGCTCGTCCGGCACATCGAGGGTCACACCGGCGCCGATACGTTGAAGAGAACATTCCTGCTGCAAAACGAAACGGTCACCTACATAGAAAATAAAACCTGCGCCGATTACCGGCAAGGGCAGGTAGGCACGCCCGATTACAGCGACTTCAGGCTCGACCGCTATATTTCGGCCATCGAGATCATGAACCCGATGCACAGCCTGTGGAGCGACGGCCGGTGGAACAAGCTCACGATGGCGCACGGCTGCTATTGGGGAAAATGCACTTTCTGCGACATCAGTCTCGACTATATTCGGCTATACGAACCCGTTAGTGCGTCGCTGATCGTTGACCGCATGGAGCAGATCATCGCGCAAACAGGACAAACCGGCTTCCATTTTGTAGACGAAGCTGCGCCGCCTGCGTTGATGCGTGCCGTAGCGCTGGAGATCATCAAAAGAAAGCTGGTAGTGAGCTGGTGGACGAACATCCGCTTCGAAAAAAGCTTTACCCGCGACCTGTGCTTTCTGCTGAAGGCATCGGGTTGCATGGGTGTGAGCGGCGGACTGGAAGTAGCCTCCGACCGGCTGCTGGCCATGATCGACAAAGGCATTACCGTAGCGCAGGTGGCCCGTGTAAACAAACATTTCACGGAAGCAGGCATTATGGTGCATGCTTACCTGATGTACGGTTTCCCCACGCAAACGGCGCAGGAAACGATCGACTCGCTGGAGATGGTTCGCCAGCTATTCCAGGCCGGCATTCTGCAATCGGCGTTCTGGCACCAGTTTACCATGACCGCTCATAGCCCCGTGGGGCTAAACCCCGAACAGTTCCTCGTCACCGACGACACCCCCGGTACAGGCAGCTTTGCCAATAATGATCGCGTGCACAGCGATCCCACCGGCGCCGACCATGCCGCGTTTGCCTACGGGCTCAACAAATCTTTGCTCAACTATATGCACGGCGCCTGCCTGGATTATCCCCTGCACAAATGGTTCGATTTCAAAACACCGCGCACGGGCATCGCACCCGATTTTATTATAAAAGCCATTGAAGACGAAGAGCCCAACCCACAGCGGGCCAACCAGAAGATCGTTTGGCTGGGCACGGAACCGGAGCTGCAACTCGTTACCAGGTCGAAAAAAGGCCAACAATGGGAAGTGGCCGAGCTCCTGTTCGAGGGGCTCAGCGGCAGCACGCGGCTGCGGCTGGAACCGGCGGCAGGCCGGTGGCTGAAAGAGCTGCTGCCCCTGCTGGCGCCCGATCAGCCCCGCCCGATGACCCGCGCCGATATCAGGCGCCGGTACGAGGAAGCAGGGCTCGAAGACTTTGAATTGTTCTGGGACAATAAACCGGTGAATACCCTGTATGCCTGGGGGCTGCTGCAGGTATAACCCGCTTATCCCCCGGCTACCTTCATACGAACCGCGCTTGGCCTGGCTTTGATGGCGGCGGGCTTTTTACGCCGCCGGCCCCGCCAGATAAGGAAGCCGGTAACAGGCAGGCTTGCCGCTACCAGGCTGCCGAGGAAAGCAAGTATTTTGCCCGGCAGACCCAGTATCTGGCCTGTATGCACATCATAATTCATGCGCATGATCTTATCGGCTACCGAGGCATTCGCGAATTTGCCGTAGGGATGTT
>JAKPBL010000001.1 GCA_029778965.1 Bacteroidota bacterium | reverse complement strand
CGTATTGAAAGTATTACTCGTAACGGCGTATGTTCCCAGGCAGGGCGACGAAAGCGTGTATTTCGCCAGGCTTTCCACATTGGTGGCGGTGCCGATGGCGCTGCAGTCGGCATAAGCCCGGTACGTGATTTCCGAATAACCCGGTGAAGCGGGGATGGCATTGACCTGGAGCCGGGCCTTTCCGCCGGTTACCGAAACCTGCGAAACCGTACCAAAGCCCGCAGATACGAATGCCGAACTGTTCACGTACACATAACCCGCAGGCAGCTCGATATCGATGGTACCCGAAGCGCAGGGCTGGCTGCTGCCGATGACCTTTATTTTAAAAACAACACTGCCGTCGCACACGCTTACCGCGGTCGCCGGCGCTCCATAGTCGGGTTGCAGGGTTTGGCTTTTTGCCAGAAAAGGCAAAAATATTACCATCAACAGGAAAATGCCGACAACCGGAACCGCTCTTAGCTTTTTCATCGATAACAGGATTATGCAGACGCAGTGAAATACTGGTGGCTAGAATAACTTTTTTTTTGCCCTTTTATTGCAGAAATTACGGTGACTGATAGAAAAGGCCGCTGGGGAAAACCACTGGTTTTTTTTTATTTTTATTTACAATCAACGTATTATAAATATATTTTTGAGTACAGGCCAGAAATACGGCCTTCGGCCATTGTACCCTATTGCCCGATGAACGATGAACAGGCGGGCCGGGATAGGAAGCGGTTATCTGTCAATTTGGCACAAGTGGCGCTAAAGAGTTATTTTTGCAGACTAAATCCACGAACATGATCGAATCGCTGGCGCTGGGAAAACACGAGGAAAGCCGGCAGGGTGAGGTTTTTGCTTCTTCTTCGGCTGCCACCGTTCCCGCATCGAGGCATTTTTATATCGAGAGCTATGGCTGCGCGATGAATTTTGCGGACAGCGAGATCGTTGCCTCCATTCTGCAGGAAAACGGGTACGGCGTTACCAGGTCGCCCGAACAGGCCGACCTGGTGCTACTCAATACCTGTTCCATCAGGGAGAAAGCCGAACAAACCGTTCGCAAGCGCCTCAGCGAATTCCGCAAGGCCAAGAAGAGCCGGCCCGGCATGCTGGTGGGTGTACTGGGCTGCATGGCGGAAAGGCTTAAAGGCAAATTGCTGGAAGAAGAGCAACTGGTCGACCTGGTGGTAGGCCCCGACGCCTACCGGTCTTTACCGGCCCTGATCGCCGAAGCCGGTAGCGGCCAGAAGGCCGTGAATGTTTTATTGAGCCGCGATGAAACCTATGCCGATATTTCGCCGGTACGGCTGAACAGCAACGGCGTTACCGGTTTTGTGAGCATCATGCGCGGCTGCAACAATATGTGCTCTTTCTGCGTGGTGCCCTTTACCCGCGGCCGCGAAAGAAGCCGCGACGCAAACAGCATCGTAGCCGAATGCCGGCAGCTTTTTGAAGAGGGCATTCGTGAAATTACCCTTCTTGGACAGAACGTCGACAGCTATCATTTTTTTGACGAGCAAACCGAAATATCCGTATCGTTCGCGCAGTTACTGGAGAAGGTGGCCGCCATCGATCCGCTGCTGCGGGTCCGCTTCTCCACATCGCATCCGAAAGACATTACCGACGAAGTATTGTTCAGCATGCTGAAATACCCGAATGTCTGCCGGTATATTCATTTGCCGATGCAAAGCGGCAGCACCCGGGTACTGCAGTTGATGAACCGCACCTACACGCGTGAATGGTATATGGCAAAAGTAAACCGCATCAGGGAACTCCTGCCCGATTGCGGCATTACGTCAGACATCATTGCGGGCTTCTGTACCGAAACCGACGAAGACCATCGCGACACCCTCGACCTGATGGCATACAGCCGGCTCGACTTCAGCTATATGTATTTCTACAGCGAGCGACCGGGTACGCTGGCTGCCCGCCGTTATACCGACGATGTGCCTGAAGCCGTGAAAAAGGCGCGTCTTGCCGAGATTGTTGACCTGCAGGGACGGCTTAGCCGCGAAAGCAACCAGGCCGATGTGGGTAAGGTTTTCGAAGTATTGATAGAAGGCGAAAGCAAACGCAGCCACGACGAATGGATGGGCCGCAATACCCAGAACAAAGTGATCGTATTTCCCAAAACATCGCCGGAACAAAAAAAGGGCGACTATGTTATGGTAAAAGTAACCGGTTTTACACAGGCGACCCTGCTGGGCGAGCTGTTGCCGCCCAACATTAAATAGTATTCATGGAGCTTCAAAGCATTAAGAACCGATTTGGCATTATCGGCAACTCGCCCGCCCTCAACCATGCGCTGAATGTGGCCGTGCAGGTGGCAAATACCGACCTGACCGTATTGATCGTAGGGGAAAGCGGATCGGGTAAGGAAGCGTTCTCCCAGATCATCCACTCGTTGTCGGCGCGAAAGCACAACCCGTTCATCGCCGTCAACTGCGGCGCCATTCCCGAAGGCACCATCGATTCGGAATTGTTCGGTCATGAGAAAGGCGCTTTTACCGGCGCTGTCGACAGCCGGAAAGGGTATTTCGAAACCGTTAACGGCGGCACCATTTTCCTCGACGAGATCGGTGAGATGCCCCTGGGTACCCAGGCCCGGTTGCTGCGTGTGCTGGAAACCGGCGAATTCATTCGCGTGGGCTCTTCCAAAGTGCAAAAGACCGACGTGCGCGTGATCGCCGCCACCAATAAAGACCTGCTGGAATACACGCAAAAAGGAAAGTTCAGGGAAGACCTCTACTATCGCCTGAGCACGGTGCCGATCAGGGTGCCGTCATTGCGCGACCGCAAGGAAGATATTCCCCTGCTGTTCCGGAAATTTGCCGTCGATTTCGCCGAACGGTACAAGTCGGCGCCGGTGCAACTGGACGACGATGCGCGGCAGGCGCTGATAGCTTATAGCTGGCCCGGCAATGTACGCGAGCTCAAGAACATCGCCGAGCAGGTATCGGTGCTATCGACCGACAAGCACCTCTCGGCCGCGGCGCTGCGGCCTTTCCTGCCCGAGCATACAAACAACCGGCTGCCGATGGTGATCCCTAACGGAAACGGCCATGCGCAAAGTGAATTTGCCAACGAGCGGGAACTGTTGTACAAGCTTTTTTTCGACATGAAAAAAGATGTTACGGAGCTGAAAAAAATGTTCGTTGAAATTCTACAGAACCCCGGTGAGGCCGCCGCTGCAGCTGCTTATACCAAAGACAGC
>JAKPBL010000526.1 GCA_029778965.1 Bacteroidota bacterium | reverse complement strand
ATTATGCATGTTCGGCTGGATAAATTACCTGTGGGTAAATGGCGTTACCTGAGCGAAGCGGAGATGAGCCAATTGACCGGCAGCGTAGCCGGATCTTCTAAAACAGCGCCGGTTATTGCTAAAACCGATGCTGCGAAGCAGGGCGCTGTGTCGCGGGCCAAGCCCGAAAAAAAGGCTGCTCCCCAGCCGGGCAATCCACCTGCTTGTACGCCCGGGAAGCCGGCCCGCCCCGCCGCTGCCAAAGGCACTTATAAAGCATTTCGCGACCGGCGAAAATCGCGTGGTTGATGGCGGCCGATGCGACCCCGGGTCTGTATATCTATCCGACGGGTTCGAACCGGGCTTTGAAAGCGGGTTCCTGCCTTGCCCGGCTAACCTGTTCAAAGGCATAGGCCATGCCCAGCAGCTCGGCTTCGCGCCAGGCCCCGCTGAAAAGCGAGAAGCCTACCGGCAACCCGTAAACGAAGCCGGCGGGTACGGTGATGTGCGGGTAACCTGCGGTAGCGGCCGGGCCTGTCAGCGAAACATCGCCCCAGCGATCACCGTACCAGCGATCGATCGCTGCGGCCGGCCCCATGGTAAGGCCGCCAAAAGCATCGAGCGCGTATTCCTTCATTTTCCTGTCCAGCACCCGCCGTACACCGATATGGCAAGACTGCCAGGCTTTTTTATAGGCATCGGCGCTAAGGCCGGTGGTGGTTTCCGCTTTTTCAAGGGTTTCCTGTTTAAAGAAAGGCATGGCCCTGTCTTCGTTGGCCCGGTTGAACGCGATCAGCGCCGCCAGGTCTTTGATGGGCGCATTGGCAGTGGCAAGATATTTATTGAGCCCGTCTTTGAATTCGTATAGCAGCACGGTGAATTCTTCCCGGCCAGCCTTATCGGCTTCGTCGAGCCATTCCAGCTCAACCACTACGGCGCCGGCTTTCACCAGCCATTGCTTAGCCGTATCGAGCAAGCGATGCATGTATTGGTTCTTGCCCGGCGCTCCTTTTTCGATGCCGATCCGTTTTCCTTTTAGCGCGTCGGGCTTGCAGGCGAGGCTGTAATCGGCGGCTATATGTTCTCCGGCCGCCTGCGTGGCCGGATCGGCGGCATCGACACCCGTCATGGCATTCAGCAACAGGGCGCAATCGATAACCGTTCTGGCCATGGGGCCGGCAGTGTCTTGCGTGGCGGAAATAGGAATGATGCCCTGCCGGCTAACGAGGCCTACGGTGGGTTTGAGCCCCACAATGCCATTCACCGACGCCGGGCAGGTAACCGAGCCATCTGTTTCAGTACCTACCGCAACAGTGCAGAGATTGGCGGCCACGGCAACGCCCGATCCCGAACTGGAGCCGCAGGGGTTATGGCTGAGCAGGTAGGGGTTGAGGGTTTGATGGCCGCGGCTGCTCCAGCCCGAGCAGCTCGATGAGCTGCGGAAATTGGCCCACTCCGACAAATTCGTTTTACCCAATATAACGGCACCAGATAACCGAAGTTTCGCTACCACAAAGGCATCTTTGGCCGCGCGATGGCCTTCCATGGCAACAGAGCCGGCGGTGGTTTGCATCTGGTCGCCCGTATCGATATTGTCTTTGACCAGCACCGGTATGCCATGTAAAGCCCCGCGTGTTTTGCCGGCCTTTCGCTCGGCATCCAATGCCGCGGCGATCGACAGGGCATCGGGATTGAGCTCGATAACGGCATTCAGTCCCGGACCCGCTTTGTCGATCGCCGCGATGCGGTCGAGGTAAGCCTGGGTAAGCGCCACCGCGCTCAGTTTGCCGGCAGCCATCTCCGCCTGTAATTCGCTGATGGTTTTTTCGGCATGCGCAAAGAGGTATTCAGTGGCATCTGCAGCAGCACCACCGGGCTTGTTACCTGCCGATGCCGGTGTTTTGTCGCCCGCGGGCGGCTGACAGGCATCCAGCGCCAGCAAGGCCACCGATGCGGAAGCAAGTGAGCCCGTGGTTAAGAATTTTCTTCTTTTCATGCTGTTAAGGTCGGTTACTTCATTTCGTAAGCCCGTTCAGGTAACCGCTCAACCGCAAAATGGCCTGGCTCACATCTGTAATACCCTGCTGCGCCTCGGTCCAGTTGTTTTGCTCGATAGCTTCGCGAATGGCCGGCAAGGTTTTCACGCCATAGCCGGTGTAGAAACCCGGCGCATAAATGCTGTGCTTATACCATTTCCGGCGGGGCAGCCCCTGGTCCAGCAACAATTGCTGTTCGGCGGTATAGAGTATCTTATTGATGGTTTTTCTTTTCGCCGGATCGACGGGTTTGGACAGGGCCGACCGGAGATTGTCTGTGGTTGTTTTCAACTGCGCAAGTGCGTTTTGCAGCGGGCTAAAATCCAGGTACGGAACCACCGGTTTTGCAGGCAGGTCGCCCCAATGTTTGGCGGTGTCTTTTGCCAGGGCCGGTAAACCTGCTTTCCTGATCTCATTGTCTATGGCGTGCGACTCACGGAGGTCGTCGGTGAACTTCACCAGCTCATCAGCATAACCGTTGATGGTTTTGTACAGATCGGTGAACTCAAACGGCAGGATATCGGCGTCGGCTATTTTCAGGGTGAGATGTCCCGCTGTTTTGGCCAATGCCACACCATATTCGAAAGATGGGTCTTTAAAGCGCCGGAAATTTTCATAGCTGTCGTAAATGCTGTGGTACTCGCCGCCGGCGCTTTCACCCCCGAAGCCGATGTTGAGCGACGGAATCCCGGCATGCTGGAAGAAGGGCGAGTAATCCGACCCCGATCCCAGGGCGGAAAGCTCGATCTCTTTTTTCGCCAGCAACTGCTTTCTGGCGTTGGATGAATTT
>JAKPBL010000495.1 GCA_029778965.1 Bacteroidota bacterium | reverse complement strand
CGGAGTGCCTGCAACGCTGAACCTGTATGCGTTGTACTCCAGCGTCGATTCTGCCGCGCAGGCCTGCGATACCAGCCATGGCATTCAGGCGAATTACCGGTTCAAGATCGTGAACCAGGGCCCCCTGGTCACTTCCATCGTCGATCTCTACAGCATCGAGCTGCCTGCGCCCTGGACGCTCGACACCGCATCGGTGGCCTTTACGCACAACGTGTCGGGTGCGCAATACTTTCAATACAGCAACGGGGTATATTATTTCCAGACAGGACCTGGATTGGCTGTCGGTGATTCGGTGGTGATGACGGCGATATTGAGAGCCGATGCCCCGCAGTCGGCCGCCATACCAGCCGGGCCTACGCCGGCGATTACGGAAAACGCCCTGGTACGGTACAATGGTTTCTGCTCTACTACGGGAACATACTGCCCTGCCAGCCAGGTGGTGGTGGGTACCAACCAGATCACTGCCATACCCGTCGGCAACCCGCTCTATGCGATCAAAGGTTTGTCGTTGCAGCAAACAACCTCGAAAGACACGAGTATCAGCGGCACCATTACGCTGCAGCGAACCAATGCGCTGTACACGCCGCATACCGTAGACGTACATCTTTACAAAGACAATAATGCAGATGGTATAATCGATGCCGGCGATCTGCACCTGGGCGTGCAAACACTGCCGGTAGCCGATAGCCTGGAACAGACCTTGATGTTCAATATCAATTCGGCATACACGGGAGCGCTTTGCCCGCAGATCATCGCCCGTGCCGATATTGCTTGCCGCTCCGTTCAATATGTATTCAATTGCAGCGCGGCTGTTCCCTTCCAGTCGGTAATGAGCTCGCCGACCTCCATCTCTCATTGTGAAAACTTCTATTTCAAGGTATCGGGCGTGGAAGACTTTGGAAAATGGGTGGTAGACAGTGGCGAAGCAACCATCACTACACCCAATATTCACCTTACTTCTGTTACGGTAAACCAGGGAAAAGCGGCACGACTGATATGGATTGCCTATGCGCCGTCGACCAGCGGATCGACCCTGGTGATGGCGGATACCGTGCGCCTGTTCAACGATGCGCAGCCTTACCTGGAGGCCCCGATAGACGACCTGACCATTTGTGTGGGATCACCCGCTACGTTCACCGCCGACGTTCACCTCGACTATGCGGTGCCGCGGTACGAATGGTATAAGGAGGGGGTGCTGATTTCCGGCGCAAATACAGAAAGCTATACGGTAAGCCAGGCGGCAGCGCTTTCCGATGCCGGCTTATACACCCTGAAAATGCTGGGCAACCGCGGCTGTGACAGCACGGCCGACGTAAGGCTGACGGTACTGCCTTACCCGACGGCTTCGATCAGTTACGACGACGGATATTGCAGAACAGGAACAGCAACACCGGCGGTGAGCGGGCAAACAGGCGGACAGTTCACCGCAACTGCAGGCCTATCTATTGACCCGGCTACCGGCGCTGTTGACCTGGCGGCTTCCGCACCCGGAACCTATGTGATCAGCTACCGTTTCAGCAATGGTATTTGCGACAGCGTGGTGACAGACACCCTCGAGGTGTATGCCGTGCCGCAGGTAACCACGCACCATCCCGCAGCTATCTGCGAAGGCGCTTCGGTAGATCTGACCGCGGCGGCGGTGACTGCTGGCAGCGACGCCGGCCTCAGCTTCAGCTATTTCGCCGATGCCGCAGGTACGCAGGCGCTTGCCGATCCTGCTGCCGTTACCAGCGCGGGCACTTACTATATACGAGGCACTCATACCATTACCGGTTGCCACTCTGCACTGGTGCCGGTACAGGTAACCGTTGTTGCCTTCACCGTGCAACTGGATGCCAGCAAGAACCCGGCGCTGGCAGGAACGCCGGTTACCCTCAGTACTTCGGGTAATTTCGACTACGAAGTATTGTCGTGGAGCCCCGCTTCCGACTTCACTGATCAGTCGGCCAAGATACAGACTGTTTCGCTCGATGGCGACCGGCGCCTGATCAAGGTAGTGGCGCAAACGCCGGGCGGTTGTATCGACAGCGTGGTGCTCGACCTGAAGATCGATCCGAATACGAAGGATTTCTTCATTCCGAATGTATTCACGCCGAATGGCGACGGTAACAACGACCTGTTCAAAGTGTACGGCTCGTCGATCAAGCAACTGGAGCTCAGAATATACAATCAATGGGGTAACCTGATGTATGAAACGCGCGATTACCACGCGGGCTGGAACGGCACTTACCGCGGCCAGCCGCAACCCGCGGGCGCTTATGTATATACCGTGAAGGCGGTACTGTTCAGCGGACAGGTCATTAACCGGCGTGGTACGATCACTCTAATCCGATAAACGAAGCAGATGAAGAACCATTTTTGTAACGTATTGGCGATAGCGGGGCTGCTGCTGCTCGGTAACCGGGCGGCGCAAGCACAGGTCGACCCGCATTTTTCGCAAACATTCATCCAGCCGATGACGCTGAACCCTGCGCTGACGGGAGCCATCGACGGTGATTACCGGGTGTCTGCAATATGGCGTTCGCAGTACAGCAACCTGCTGCAAACAAAAGGTATCTCGGGCGAGATGACGACGAATAACAACGTGAACCTTGGCGTCAACCTGTTGAACCAAACGACCAGCGACAGGGCGTACAGCTTCACGAACGCCTATCTTACCATGGCCTATACCGGTGTGCGTTTTGGCAAAGACGCCATGCATTACCTGACCATGGCCATCCAGGGCGGTATTCTCAACCGGCGTTTCGACATAAGCCGTATGGAGTTTGGCGACCAGTGGAAATCAGGCATCGGTTACGATCCTTCTGCAGCTACCGGTGAAAGCTGGCGTACCCAAAACGCATCAGCGCTCGACATGGGAGCCGGCATTCTTTACTACGATGCTTCTCCCAATAAACGCGTAAACTTTTACGGTGGCTTCTCGGCGTTTCACATCAACAAGCCGAAGAGCCCGTATATCACGGCCGATAACGGTGAAGTGGTGCCTGTACGCTACAATATCCACGGCGGCGCCCGTATCGTGGTGAATGAACAGATACAGGTGGTGCCGAATTTCTTCCACCAGCGGCAGCAGGAGGCGCGGGAAACATTGGTGGGCCTTTACGGGCAGCTCAACGCCGGTTTGAAAACCGATTTTGTATTGGGAGCCAACTGGCGCATAGATGAGGCGGTGATTCCTTTTGCGGGTGTTTATTACAACGGCTTCACGTTCGGCTTCAGCTACGATGTTCCGTTTACACCTTCCACGCTGATGATGAGCCGTGGCAACAGCATCGAAATGAGTCTTTCCATGGTGCTGCAGCGTAAAGGCAATGCCGATACCAAAGCATTCTATTGTCCGCGTTTCTAACGCCCGTCTATACACGAAATCGTCTTATCCAGAACCTGAACCGACATGAAGCATCTATCCCTCTTTTTCCGATATAATATGCGCCTGGTGCATTCGCCTTTTTTTGCGGCCCGGCGCTTACTGGTAAAGCCTGGCGTTGAGAAGCTGCTGCGTATGCTGTTGCTGGCGATTTTCCTGCCCGCAGCGGGGCATCTTTACGCCCAGAGCAGCACGGCCTATTTCAACCAGGCTACACGGCTTTTCAACGGCAAGAAGTTTTTTGAAGCGGCGCAGTGTTATGAAAAATACCTTGCTTTTGGTAATACGGTGCGCCCCCATGCCATGCCTTTTGCCGTACAGAAATCAGGCCGTGGCGCCGTTGATCCCCGGCAGGAAGCCACCTATAAGCTGGCAGAATGCTATCGTTTTTCGGGTGATTTCATACAGGCGGAAAAATGGTACAGGAAGTCGATGGAACAAACCGGCGAGCCTTACCCGGTAGCAAGGCTCTGGTATGGCGTTTCACTGCGCGCCAACGAGAAAAATGATTCAGCCATTATTATACTGAGTGACTTTCAATCGCATTACGGCAAGCTGGATGCCTATTCTTACCTGGCAT
>JAKPBL010000411.1 GCA_029778965.1 Bacteroidota bacterium | reverse complement strand
ACATCATGTGCCCGCTGCGGTATCCCCTGAAGTGCATCCGGTTGGTCAGCTTGCCGCTGGCATTCATCTGCCACATGTTATACTTGGCGTTGAAATAATCGCAGGCGCCGTCATAATAACCCGACAATACCAGCAGTTGCAGGTTGGGGTTGGTATGCATGGCCAGGCTCAGGTCGTCGCCAGTGTGGTTATTGGTATTATCCCAGGGGTGAACCGGTCCGAACATATAATATTTCAGGTCGGTTTTGAAGCCCAGGTCATTCCGCAGGTAGGTATTGATGGCGGGGGTGAAAGAATTCAACCACGAAGTCAGCTCGGCGTTGTAATCGGGGCGGATACCTGCATCGGCGCGATCGATACCGCGATAACGCGAATCGAGGCGACCAACGGTGTATCCTTTGTCACGCAGCAATTCTTTCCAGAACAGCGAAGTGGAGATATACAGGTTGTTCTGCAAAATCACTTTTTTATCGATGCCGCTGTAGCGGGCAACCTTGGTGGCGATCTGGTCTCTCTTTTCGGGAGAAAGCATGCCGCCCATGGTGAGCGCAGGACCGTATTCTTCTACGGTAAATTTCTCTACCTCCGGCAGCATTTGCTCCAGCTCCTTGCTTTGCAGGTCAGATGCCAGCGCTTTATGGTGCCAGGCTGTAGCCGAATAATACGGCAGGAAAGAGGCATTCTTCACCGGCCCGCTGCGGTCGATGCCCAGGTCGGTCGGCGATACCAGGATCACACCGTTCAGGTACACCCACTGGGTGCTCTGCAGGGCCTGTGCCAAACCGGATACGCGGGTTGTACCGTAGCTTTCGCCGATCAGGTATTTGGGCGATTCCCAGCGATTCACACGGCCGAGGAAGGCGCTGATCCACTCAGACAGGTACTTGATATCGGCATTAACACCGAAGAAAGTAGAAGTGGGTGTTTTGTCGTCGAGAATACGGGAGAAGCCGGTGTTAACGGGATCGATAAAAACGATATCGGCCACGTCGAGAATCGAGTAAGGATTTTCACGGATGCCGTAAGGCTGAACGGGATATCCTTCATCGTCGCACATCAGGCGACGCGGACCGGTAAAGCCGATGTTCATCCAAACGCTGGCGGTACCGGGACCACCATTGAAAGAGATGATCAGCGGGCGGTTGGCTTTGTCTTTCACGTCAGCGCGCTCATAGAAAACATAAAACAGCGAAGCGGTCACTTTCCCGTTGGCATTCCATACCGGCTGTGTGCCCGTAGTGGCCGTATAGGGAAATTTCACGCCTTTTACCGTCAGTTCGTGTTTGGTAACCACCGTTGTATTAGCGGGCAGGGTAATGTCATCTTTGCCGCTGGGCGCCTGCTTCATCTGGGTAGAATCGGCCGGCCGCGAACCGGAAGTCGGAGGGCCGGCAGGTCCGCGCTGTGCAAAAGCATGGCTTACCAGCAGTCCGGACAGAACTACTAAAAAACTGATCTTTTTCATTGCTGTTGAGTTGTTGTATTGAATAGATAAATATTACTGAATCGTGGAAGCCGTTTGGTTATAGTCGATGGTATAAGCCGGCAGGCCGCCCTGTTTCATTTTGCCGAAGATGGTTTTCGCCTGCTCCTTCTGCCCTGCCGCCGCCAGTACGCGAACCAGGCGCAGGCGATCGGTTTCACTGAGCCGCTGTACCTGGGCCGGCAGGTCCTTCAGCAGCGTTTGTGCTTCACTGTTATGTTGCTGGGCAAGCTCGGCTTCGGCCATCAGCAGGTCGAAATCGGGCCGCCCGTTGCGGGAGGCCGAGAGAATACGCTGCGCTTCCTGCAGGGTCGACACGGCTGCGGCGTATTGTTTTTGCTGGATCAGGGCCACGCTGTACTGCTTTCGCAGTTCGTAGTTCTGCGGTTTTTTCATTACCAGGTCTTTCAATACCGTCAGCGCATTCTGATCGCCGGTGGCCGCACGCAGACCTGCTGCATAGGCGCGGGCATCGTCTTTGCGGTCGCGGAGATAGGTGGAGACATCGGCGCCGGTGCGCGCATATTCTTCCGCTGCTGCAATACCCTGTTCGTACCGGGCATAACGCTGGTAGAGGTCGCGCTGCAACCCGTTTATCCG
>JAKPBL010000394.1 GCA_029778965.1 Bacteroidota bacterium | reverse complement strand
GCGACTCCACCAGGCAGCTATTGTTCTCCACCCATAAGCCTACGGTATCGCCGGGCTGGTAGCTGAGCCCGCTGCCTTCGAGCGACAGCTCCACGTGATAGGTTTGCTTGGCAGAGCCCCTGCCGTTGAGCTGTATCTTTTCGAGCACGGTGGCCTGGAAAGGGTTTTTTCGGTTATAGGTAACCGTGGTACGCGCCGGCGTTACTTTCGGCGCCGGCGAAGCGGCGGATGAACGGGACTGGCCATAGGTTTCCTGTAAACGGGTCAGCACTTTTTCTGTCCAGGCCTCGGCCGCTTCTTCAAAATCGACGTCGGCTTCGCCGCATTCAAGCAGCCTGCTGGCCTGCAGCGTAGCGAAACGGCTGTCGAAATCTTTTCCTGTTTGGCAGAAGCTGGCATATGACCGGTCGCCCAACGCCAATACAGCATAGCGGGTACCAGGCATGGCGGGCGCCTTCCGGTTGTGCACGAAACTATGCAGGTCTTCGGCCGCCGGCGGCGGATCGCCTTCTCCGTGAGTGCTGACCACTACCAGCAGCCACTTCTCTTCTTTGAGCCGGGCGCCGTTGTACTGGTTCATATCCTGCAGGGTGGCGGTATACCCCCGGGCGATCAGTTTATCGTGCAGGTTTTTCGCGATTGTTTTACTGTTCCCGCTTTTCGAACCGTATAATACCGTAATGGAATCGTGCGAAAGCACCGGTTCTGCCGGAACAGATTCATTGGTAATGGGAATGCGGTTGATCAGGTTCAGCAACTGCTGGTTGCTGTGCTGCAGACCTGTCAGGTAACCGGCCAGCCATTGCAACTGGGTGGCATTGAACTGACCGATCAGGTGCTGCACCTGCGCCTGTTCGGCGGGCGTAAACAACTGTGCTGGAAGGGATGCCTGTGAGCTCATGAGCGGTTAAATGGACGACAAAGATAAAAGAATTTCCATAATTCCTATAAAACATATAGGAATTATATCGAAATAGGATTTCTTTAACCGAAACAGGCTCCTAGATCACAAAATCGTCGGGATAATCTTCTTTTTGCATCAGGTCGAGCAGCGACTTGCCCTCGATCACCTGGAGGGTGGCATCACGCACCTCCAGGAAGATACGCCGGATATTGCATTCGTTTTCGGGATACGGGCACAGCCGGCAGGGTTCATAGAACTTCTTACTTACACAGGGCAAAAGGGCGATGGGGCCGTCCATCAGCCGCAGTATCTGCACCATCTCGATCTCCCGGGGGTGGCGCAACAGGTAATAACCACCGTTTTTTCCGGCCTTGCTGCCCAAGACCCCGGCTTTTCGCAATTCCAGTAAAATGGCTTCCAGGAATTTGGCGGGTATCTTTCTTTTTTCCGCAATCTGGTTAATGGGAATATAACCCGCCTGGTACTGCTCGCCCAGGTAGGTCAGTGCATGGATCGCGTATTGTGCTTTTGCCGACAGCATAGTAAGCCGCCAAAATAGGGTATTTCCTTATAACATTTACAATGTGTGGCTGATACACCACAACAGGGTTGGTTGAAAACTTTGTAACTATATTTGTAAATGCGTCCCGATTACCCTCATAAAGTCTTTTCAGACCAGCGGTCTCGCTACGAGTTCCTGCTGCTGACACTGGAAGAATTTACACCCCGGAAAACATCTTTTACAAAGGCCATTTCCATGTTCACATTTTTTACATGTATCACCTGGTAATGACTCGCAGATAATAACTCCATTTTTATCAGCGGGCGCCGGTAATCAACAGCCATTTTGCCGGATATCCCGCGCCGGGTTTTGAACCTGGTCAACAATTTAATTTTATGCTTGCTATTGAAAAAGACCTCTTGCAATTAGGTATTGACGTTTCCACCGTTCACTACCAACTTTCCGCAGACAATTTGACGCAGCAAACCGTCGCATTTGGACAGGGCCGGTTAAACGATGCCGGCGCCCTCTGCGTTAACACCGGTAAATTTACCGGCCGTTCACCCAAAGACCGCTTTATCGTGATGGACGATACCACCCGCGACAGGGTCGATTGGGGCGAGATCAATATCGCTTTCGACGCCGGCAAATTCGACCGTTTATATACCAAGGTCTGTCGTTATCTGTCGGGAAAGCA
>JAKPBL010000373.1 GCA_029778965.1 Bacteroidota bacterium | reverse complement strand
CCGACTCGCGCCATTATTGGAATAAAGATATTTTCAGCTATATCAGCTATGCCGATGATATCGACAAGCGGGAGGACACCGCCACGTTTAAACCAAGAACGATGAAGATCGGCGACACCATTTATTATTCCAATGGTTTCGTGATATTGAACAAGGTGGTTCCCAACCCCTCAGACGGTAAGTACCATTTCGCGCCGACAGATACGGCCCTGATGGCCGACCTGACGGTAGTATCGAAAGAAGGCAGCCGTTACGGCGCACGGCCGGTGTTTTATGTGGAAGACAACGAGGCGCGTTATATGATGGACACGGTGTTTTCGCAGAACCTGGCCATTGGTTTCAGCAAGGTGCTGGCAAACCAGCAGATCGAGGTGCAATTGAAAGAGAGCACGGCTATGGTGCCGTATGTAGCGCTGAAGGTGTACGAATTTCCCCATATCAACCTGGTTTGGCTGGGCACCATCATTACCGTGGCGGGATTTTTGGTAAGCATGCTATATCGTCGCCGGCAGGGCCGGCTGAAAGCGGTCAATACCTGAAATTAGCAAACCGCTAACAGCGTTCCGCACTATCATTATGTCTATTGCAATAATGGCAAGGCCTTTTCATATTTTCTTTCGCTGCTGCCTGGCAACCGTACTGTTACTGGCGGGGAAAGCATTGTATGCCCAGCAGCCCGCCCCGGTGCCGCCGCAAACAGATCCGCGGTTCGGTCCCTATGATACCATCATTGTACCGATCCATGTTTTCCAGAACGATACCCTGCCTGCGGGCAATCTCCAGTACATCTTTATACATGCGCCGATGCCGCCGGCCATGCGCAAGCGATATGAAAAATGGACACGCCTGCGGAACGCCGTATATGTAACCTATCCCTATGCGCGGAAAGCAGGCGCTATCATCAACGACATCAACCGGCACCTGGCCACGCTGCCTCCCGGCGAACGGAAGAAATACATCAGCAGCCGCGAAGAAGAGCTCAAAAAAGAATTCACCAAACCGCTTACGAACCTGTCGGTATACCAGGGCCGGGTGCTGATGAAGCTGATCAACCGGCAAACCGGCAACAACTGTTACGAACTGATCAAAGAATACCGGGGCGGTTTTCAGGCGCGTTTCTGGCAAACGGTCGCCTTCTTCTTCGGCTCTAGCCTGAAACAGCCCTATGATCCTGCGAACGAAGACCGCGTAATTGAAGCTATCGTGCTGGAAGTGGAAAAGATGTACCGTTGTTTCGTAACTTGTCAGTATGAGCAACCTTGCCGACAAAGAAACCCTGCGCCAGTACCTGGACGCTGCCTTCCCCCGGTTTGAAAACGAGTTGAAAGAAGAGATCATCGCCAAAGGCGCCCTGGTGCATTTCCCCGCAGGGCAGGAACTGATGCGCCCGGGGCAGTACATCCGTTCCACCCTGCTCGTTGCCGAAGGTCACGTAAAGCTTTACCGCGAACAGGAGGAAAGTGAGTTTTTTGTGTACCAGCTCGATCCCGGCATGGCCTGCGCCTTGTCGATGATCTGCGCCGCCAAACAGGAGCGAAGCAACCTGCTTGCCAAAACGATCGACGACGTAACGGCCATCGTGTTGCCCATTACGATCATGGACAACTGGATGCAACAGTACCGTAGCTGGTATTATTTTGTGCTGGAAACCTATCGCCGCCGTTTTGAAGAGCTGCTGGAAGTGATCGATAACATCGCTTTCAAAAGCATGGACGAGCGGCTGGAGTTTTACCTGCGGCGCGAAGTGCGGCACAGCGGATCAGGAACCCTGGGCACTACCCACCAGCAGATCGCGACCGACCTGAATTCATCGCGCGAAGTCATTTCACGCCTGCTGAAGAAAATGGAGCAGCAGGGCAAACTGACCCTGGCCCGCAACCAGATAGTGATGCGCACCTACGGGTGATTTTAATCACTTTTTTTGCGAAGCCGCTAACCGACATTTGACCTATCAAAATCTTTCCGTTATGCGAATAGAACAAATCTATACCGGCTGCCTGGCACAAGGAGCCTATTATATAGAAAGTGAAGGAGAAGCGCTGGTGATCGATCCGCTGCGCGAAACGGAACCGTATATACGCCGCGCCGAAAAAGACGGCGCCACCATCAAATACATTCTTGAAACGCATTTTCATGCCGACTTTGTAAGCGGGCATATCGACCTGGCCCGGAAAACGGGTGCCACCATCGTCTATGGCCCCACCGCCAAACCGGGTTTTGCCGCGCACGTGGCCAGCGACGGCGAAGTGCTGCGCCTGGGCGCCATTAGCCTGGAAGTATTGCATACGCCGGGTCATACGCTCGAAAGCACCTGTTACCTGCTGAAAGATGAAAGCGGCAAAGATGTTGCGCTGTTCACCGGCGATACCCTGTTCATCGGCGACGTAGGCCGGCCCGACCTGGCGCAGAAGCTGGTAACCGAGCTGACGCAGGAAAAGCTGGCAGGCCTCCTGTATGATTCGCTGCACAACAGGATCCTCCCTTTGTCGAACGACATCATTGTTTACCCGGCACATGGCGCCGGTTCAGCCTGTGGCAAGAACATGAGCCGCGAAACCACCGATACGCTGGGGCACCAGAAGCTTACCAATTACGCGTTGCAGCCGATGAGCCGCGAAGCGTTTATTGAAAAAGTAACCGAAGGGTTAACGCCGCCGCCGGCTTATTTCCCCACCAATGTGCTGATGAATATCCAGGGATACGACAGCATCGACCAGGTGCTTGACCGTGGCACCACGCCCTTGTCGCCCGCTGCTTTTGAGGCGGCGGCCAACGAAACGGGCGCCATCATCATCGATACGCGCGATCCCGACAAATTTGTGCAGGGCTTCATTCCCAATTCGATCAATATCGGCATCGACGGCAATTTTGCGCCCTGGGTGGGTGCGCTGGTGCCCGACGTGAAGCAATCCATCCTGCTGGTTACCGATCCCGGCCGCGAAGAGGAAGTGGTTACCCGGCTGGCGCGGGTGGGTTATGACCACGCCATCGGGTATCTCGACGGCGGCTTCGAGGCATGGAAGACCGCGGGCAGGGAAACCGATCGGATCGAATCCATTTCGGCAGACGAGCTGGCGGCCTTGAAAAAGACCGGCAATGCCGCACCCGTTCTCGACGTGCGCAAAGCGAGCGAATACCAGTCGGAGCACGTGGTAGATGCCGAAAACATGCCGCTGGATTATATCAACGATCATTTGCACGACCTCGACAAAAAAGAAACCCGGTATGTGCATTGTGCGGGTGGTTACCGGTCGGTCATTTTCATTTCAATATTGAAAGCGCGTGGTTACAATAACCTGGTGAACGTACAAGGTGGGTTTAAGGCCATTAAGCAGCAGGGAGATTTGCCCGTAACTGCTTATGTTTGCCCGACCACTTTACTGTAACCAACCGTTATTATGCCAACACCTGTTCAGGAGCCCTGGCCCTGGTATATTGCCGGGCCGCTTATAGGGCTCATTGTGCCCGCCTTGCTGTTAATGGGCAACAAACCCTTTGGTATTTCATCAAACCTGCGGCATCTCTGCGCCGCCTGCTTTCCGGCCGGTATTCCGTTTTTCCGGTACGATTATAAAAAAGACAGTTGGAACCTGTTCTTCGCGGGCGGGATCGTTGCCGGCGCTTTTATCGCCGTCAACTTTCTGCACGGCGATGGCGCCGTGGCAGTGCATCCGGCCCTGCAGCAGGAGCTCGCCACCTATGGCATCAACGACTATTCAAGCCAGGTGCCTGTGCAGTTGTACAACTGGCCGGCCCTGCTTACGCTGCGCGGATGGCTTTTGCTGGTCGGCGGCGGTTTCCTCGTGGGCTTCGGCACCCGCTATGCCAGTGGCTGCACCAGCGGCCATTCGATTTTCGGGCTCAGTACCCTGCAATGGCCATCGCTGGTAGCTACGATCTGCTTTATGGCAGGTGGCATCATTATGGCAAATTATATTCTTCCTTTTTTACTCCGGTTATGAAAAATAAATGGACGCAGAACCTGCGTTATGCCATTGCCGGCTGCCTGTTCGGCATCGTTTTTCTGAAAGCGCAGGTCATCAGTTGGTTCAGGATACAGGAGATGTTTCGCTTTCAGTCGTTCCACATGTATGGTGTTATCGGCTCGGCGGTGATCGTTGGCGCTTTGTCGGTGTTTCTCATCCGGCGGCTGAAGATCAAAACCGTTTCGGGCGAAGACGTGGTGATACCGCGTAAGCCTTTCACCAAGGGAACCGTTTACGGCGGACTGCTTTTCGGTTTGGGATGGGGACTGACAGGATCCTGCCCCG
>JAKPBL010000371.1 GCA_029778965.1 Bacteroidota bacterium | reverse complement strand
GGCTGGCCCCGGCGATCTTCGGACCTCTGATGAATATCACGGGGTCGTTGCTGGCATCTTACTGGCATAAAAAACCCATCGTGGAAAAAGAAAAGAATGAAACCACCGCAGGCAGGGTGAAGAAAGAAATTTTTATATGAACATACCATACGCCGACCTGAAGGCGGAATTCACAAGAGTATTGCACAAGCTGTCGTTCAGTGAATATAAAGCTGCCTTATGCGCCGGCATCTTTGCCGACAACAGCCTGGATGGAGTTTATTCGCATGGCGTCAACCGCTTTCCTGTATTTGTGAAATACGTAAGAGAAGGATTGGTGCAGGCACATGCTGAACCGGTGGTGGCGGAACAGAGCGGAGCAATCGAGAAATGGGACGGGCAGTATGGCCCCGGCATGTACAATGCCACACTGGCAATGAACCGTGCTGTTGCCCTCGCGAAAGAGAACGGCATAGGATGCGTGGCATTGAAGAATACCAATCACTGGATGCGCGGAGGTACATATGGCTGGCAGGCGGCGAACAGCGGATGCATCGGGATCTGTTTCAGTAACACGATCGCAAACATGCCGGCCTGGGGCGGCAAAGAGCCGAGACTCGGCAATAACCCGCTGATCATTGCGGTGCCCAGGCAGGGCGGGCATATTGTGCTGGATATGGCAATGTCGCAATACTCGTATGGCAAGCTGCAGGAAAATTCTTTACGCGGCAGTGCATTGAAAGTGCCGGGCGGCTATGATATTACCGGTGCGTTGACCGATGACCCCGACGCCATCATGGCGTCCAAACGTGCGCTACCGATCGGTTTCTGGAAAGGCTCGGGCCTTTCATTTGTATTGGATGTGCTGCTGACTGCGATAACAGGCGGCAATTCAACGGCAAGGATCACGGCATCGGGCGGAGAAGCCGGCCTTTCGCAGGTGTTCATTTGTTTACACCGGCCGGAATACGAGCAGGCATTGGTGGATGAGATCATTGCATACAGCAAATCGGGTGAGCCGGTGACTGCCGGCGAGCCGGTACTATACCCGGGGGAAAACACCCTGGCTACACGGCGGAGGAACGAAGCAGCGGGCATACCGGTCGACGACAGGATATGGAAATCGATCCGGGAAATGTAGTCGTTTGATTTCGCCCGCGATGCGCAGGGAGCCGGAAGCGACCATTGGAATACTGACGCAACAGCCGAACTGATGAACGTTTAATGAGCGGCTGCATCAACCTCTTTAATAAATTTGATGACGCCGCTCATAAATACTTTCTGATCGTCCCACATGGCGAGGTGGCTGCCATCGGGACAATACAGGTACTGACCTTTTTGCACCATTTTGCTTTGTGCCTCCATAGCTGCGGGATCCATGGTATCATGTTTGGCGCCGATCATTAAAGTGGGAATGGCTATTCCCTTCAATCTTCCTTTAATATCCCAGGTGGCCAGGCGACCGGCAATGCCGAATTCGCTTGGTCCCTGCATCAGGGTGTAAATTTCGTTGTTGGCATGTTTGAAGGTGCGGTTGACGGCGTCAGGCAGCACCGGCAGCCGGCAAAGATGTTCTGCATAGAAATTAGGCAGTAACAGTTCCATATAGCGGGGGTTATCAAAATCCTTTTTTGCCTCGATCGCCCTGACCTCGGCCAGCACCTCAGGTTTCATTTGCTTCGCCAGCACTTCTTCTGCATACTTTCCATAATCGATAGCGCTTGCCATCATATTGGCAACCACCAGCCCCTTCATGTGTTGCTGGTGCGCCAAGGCGTATTCCATCCCAAGAATGCCACCCCAGGAATTACCGATAACATAAAAATTGGAGCTGTCGCCCCCGATGGCCTGGCGCACCTGTTCCACCTCGTCTACAAAACGCGCTATCGTCCACAGGCTGCTGTCTTTCGGCTGGTCGCTGTAATAAGACCCCAACTGATCGTATTCATAAAACTCGAACCCTTCACGCTGGAAAAATGTTTCAAAACACTCCATGTATTCGTGGGTCATTGACGGCCCGCCGTGCAGCAGCAGGATTTTGATCCTCGGGTTGTTGCCAAACCGTTTGGTCCATACATGGAACCCGCCAACGGGTGTTTTGATGGGGATCAGCCGAACGCCGCCGCCTTCAATGGAATCACCATAGCTGAAATAGCCAGCCTGGGAAGAAACTGGCTGACCGGGCTGCCGGCAGTTCGACAGGAAGAACGCCAGCAGCAAAACGAAGATAAAGCGCATGACCGGGAGATTTATTTAAAGAAAGATAACCAAATTTCGGCGTCAGGAGTTATTGCGATCACCGGCCGACATAAAAAACCGCTTCATCAACGTTTTCATTGGCCATAATTTCCATGGCACGCCGCAGGATGCTGTCGGCTATTTTGCCTGATTGCCCTTCTCATTCCAATAGTAGCTGTCCGGATATATGCGCTGCCCGAAAACAGCCGTACCTACCCTGACGATCGTGGCGCCTTCTTCAACGGCCATTTCCAGGTCGCCGCTCATTCCCATCGATAGTTCGCTCATGTCCACCTGTGGAATGTTCAGGGCGATGATTTCCTGCTGAATGTTTTTGAGCATCCGGAAACAAGCCCTTACTTTATCGGCGGCGGCACTGAACAGGCCAATGGTCATCAGTCCTTTTATTTGCAGGGCGTCCAGTTGCGCCACCTGTCTTACCAGCTCAGCGACGCCCGAGGGATGTACGCCGAACTTGCTCTCTTCATTCGACGTATTAACCTGGATCAGCACTTCCATAGTTTTGCCTTCCGGCGCCAGGCGCTGCTGCAATTTTTCAGCGAGTTCCAGGCGGTCGAGCGACTGCACGCAGGCGACATTGCACTTCAGCAGGTCTTTGATCTTATTGGTTTGCAGGTGTCCGATAAAATGACTGGTATGCGGCGTCTCTTTTAAAGCGTCAAACTTATCCTTCAGCTCCTGCACCTTGTTTTCTGCAATCAGGGTGTAGCCCGCCCGCAAAGCTATTTTAATACGTTCGGCAGGAACGGTCTTAACAGCCAACAGCAGCTTTACTTCGCCGGCATTCCGCCCGCTGGCCTCGCACGCATGCCTGATGCGCTCTCTGATAGCGGCAATATTTTCTATAACATGCTCATCCATAACACACAGGTGCTCTACCATTTCCAAAGCACCACGTTCCAGTCTTCAAAACTGTCGTGGTAACGATGAATGGTCTTAAAGCCTACCCGCTCGTGCACCCTTTGCGAGCGGGTATTACTCACCGCAATTTCGGTTATACAGAACCGGTAGTCGGATAAAAATAGCTCCTTCATTTTGAAATACATCCGGTCGAGCAGGGCGCGGCCGCGATAATCTTTATGAACACATGCCTGGCCGCATATGATGAAAGGATGATCCGATAAGAGGCCATCGCCGAAGGCCAGCGTGTCAAGCACGGTAAACATGCCTTTCAGCTCGGGTATATAAGGCGCCATGCGCTTGTCCATGGCCAGCACATACCCGGCAATAAGGCCGTCGTCGAGCGCAATGATCTGCGGTGCGTATTCCATCATTTGCCGCAACAGGTCTTCCGTATGTTTTACGGTAACAAAGCCTTCCTGGCTAAGCTCTTCCTCGGTCAGCACTTCCTTGCTGTTTGCCGATTGAAGCTCCAGTATGCCCTGCCTGTGCCCGTCGGTCCTGGCAATCGTGATATCGATCATCGGTTAAGATTGAATTCTTTGGGCGGCTCTTTATAGAGCAGGTGCCTCACAAAATAATCCCAGCGCCGGCGCATCATATAAGGGCCGTATTGCGCAAATCCGTGGG
The DNA here is from genome assembly GCA_029778965.1 of Bacteroidota bacterium. Classification (GTDB taxonomy): domain Bacteria; phylum Bacteroidota; class Bacteroidia; order Chitinophagales; family Chitinophagaceae; genus Flavihumibacter. The sequence continues at coordinate 2,082 of JAKPBL010000371.1, read as the reverse complement.
CGCTGTTGGGAAAGATCACAAGATCGTAGTCTTTATTGGCTTTTTCGAGCGCTTCCACCACCAATAACGTATTATACGGCGGTACGTTATTGTCGAGCATGCCATGGGCCAGCATCAGCTTGCCTTTCAGGTTCGCTGCATAGGTCTGGTTGGCCTGGGCCGCATAATCCACATTGGCTTCAAGGCCATTGTAACGCTCGCCCCAATCATCTTCATAGTTCCGGTTGTCGTGGTTGCCCGATTCGGAAATACCTACTTTGAAAAAATCGGGGTATTTGAACATGGCCGTAGCCGTGGCAAACCCTCCGCCCGAATGACCCCAGATGCCCACACGATTGGTATCGATGGGATAACGTGCCGCAAGCTGGCGGATACCGGCCACCTGGTCGTCGAGCGTATTGGTCGACATATTTCCATAGCTCATATCATGAAAGCTCTTCGAGCGGCCGGGATTGCTGGTACCTTCAATCATCACTACAATAAAGCCCAGCTCTGCGAGGGACTGGTTATCGCCCCTGGCAGCAGCAAAAGCCCAACTGCGTACGCTACCACCCTGCGGACCAGGATAGATATAATTAATGACCGGGTATTTTTGCCCGGCATTCATATTCGTGGGGGTGAACACCAGTCCGTACACATCGGTTTTGCCATCACCTGCCAGCAGCTTCACCGGCGCAGGCGCTTTCCAGCCCTTTGCCAGCAGGGCCGATATATCGGCTTTTTCAAGCAGCATCAACTGTTTTCCTTTCGCATCGCGCAATACCGTTACCGGCGGCACTTCGGGCTGCGACCAGGTATCTACCAGGAATTTTTTCGATGGAGAGAATACGACCGAATGCACGCCGCTCTCCGATGTCAGCGGCAATAGGCCACCACCGTCAAAGCCAATGCGGTATACATGCGTATAATACGGATTCACCGGATCTTTTCCCATGCCCGCAAAAGTGATCTGCCTGTTCTTCTCATCCACATCCAGCACACGGGCCGCGAGGTAGTCGCCTTTGGTAATCTGGTTTTTCAGTTGGCCGGTGCGGGCGTCGTACAGGTAAAGATGTCCCCAGTTGTCGCGCTCTGAAAACCAGATGATTTCCTGGGAAGCGGGCAGGTAACGCCAGTTGATGGCGCCATGGCCCGACTCGAACTGCGTGGCTACCTTCTCTTCAAATACCTCGCGCACGGCGCCACTAACGGCATCGGCTATGCGCAACTTGGCGGATTTATGATCGCGGGAGGTGGACACAAACGCAAATTCGGATCCGTCGGGATTCCATTCAATGTCTGCCAGCACACCACCCGTTGCGGTGATATTGTCGCCCAGGGTTGACCGGTGAGGATCAGGTGGCACCTGCAGGCGCACTACCCCACCCTCTTCCACATTGATCACCACGCGGTACAGCATCGCCACCTGCTTGTCGCCGGGCAGCGGGTATTTCCAGGCTTTCAGCGCCGGGCTGCCTACATTGGTGGTAACGAGGTACATATCTTTCAGGTGCCGCTCATCTTGCTGGAAACTGGCGATCTTCTTTGAGTCGGGCGACCATTTTACAATGGCGCGATCGCTGTTGGCCCAGCCTGCGTTATCGGTGGCATACCCGAAATCTTTCACACCGTCGGTAGTAAGCTGCACTTCCTTTTTCGTGGCAAGGTCGCGCACCCAGAGATTGTAATCGCGTATAAAAGCCGCTTTTTTACCATCGGGACTGAGCGCTTCGTTGCTGCCGCGGCGCGCCATCATCGGCAGCTCCGGTTCTTCAGCAACTGGGGTTGTACTCGTATCGGCTTCCACCCTGTTTTCTTTCAGCAGGTAACGCCAGCGCTTCTTTTCCGCAGAGAAAAGAATTGCGGCGCCATCGTCGGAAAACCGGAATTGCCTGAACGGCAGGTAATAGGGATGATACGATTTACCGGTGGCAGCCGCCAGCGCCGTTGCCAGTCTGGGCTGGTCGAAAGCGGCGCTGCGTTTTTTCTTCACAGGGTCGATCAGTACGAACTCCGTTCCTTTTTGGGTGCTGACGGCATACCAGAAGCGGTCGCCCGGAAGCCAGTTGGGGCGAATATTGGCGCCATGCACCAGCGAGTCGA
>JAKPBL010000367.1 GCA_029778965.1 Bacteroidota bacterium | reverse complement strand
CGGTCGAGGCAGGTGGGGGAGCCGCCGCGCTGGATATGCCCGAGAATGCATACGCGGGTGTCAACATTCGGCAATTTGCTTTTTACATGCTTGGCCACTTCTTCGGCGCCGCCGAATTCGTCGCCTTCGGCCACGATGATAAGATTCACCAGTTTGCGGCGTTTCTCTTTTTCAGCAAGGCTATCTACCACCGACTCGATGTCGGTCTTTTTTTCGGGAATAAGAATATGTTCGGCGCCTGTGGCGATACCACTGTGCAGGGCGATATAACCGGCATCGCGGCCCATCACTTCAATGATGAAAAGCCGGTCGTGCGCATCGGCGGTATCCCTGATCTTATCGATCGCTTCCACCGCCGTATTGGCGGCGGTGTCGAAACCAATGGTGAAATCGGTGCCTGCAATGTCTTTATCGATAGTACCGGGCAGCCCGATACACGGAATGTCGAATTCCTGGCTGAATTTCAGCGCGCCGTTGAAACTGCCGTCGCCACCAATCACCACCAGGCCATCGATGCCCCGCTTTTTCAGGTTTTCATACGCTTTCTTTCTGCCTTCGTATTCAAAAAATTCCCTGCACCGCGCAGTTTTCAAAATGGTACCGCCCCGCTGGATGATATTCGCTACCGATCTCGACTCCATTTTGAAGATATCATCTTCCACCATTCCGCTGTAGCCCCTCATTACGCCAAATACTTCCAGCCCGTGGTATAAACTCGTTCGGACTACCGCCCTGATGGCCGCATTCATTCCAGGTGAATCGCCGCCAGAAGTGAGAACCCCGACTTTTGTGACCTTTCTGTCGCTCATTCGATTGTTGTTAGTGGGTTTAACATAAACATTGTGGCGTAAGCTTCGTTTGGCCGGCCAAAAATAAGGAATTGGCCTGATTATCAGTTGCCAATCTGTTCGCGGGATTTTCGGTAAACTTGCCGGCAAAACCAGGTGACAATACCCATGTCTTGCTTACAGTTGTTAGTTTGTTACCGGTTGAAATCGTAAATGCAAAGCAGATGGAAAAGATACTGGTTACCGGTGCAAACGGATTGGTGGGAAGATCGCTGGTGCGTTTGTTGTTGCAGGAGGGTTACCTGGTAGTGGCAACAGGGCGTGGTGATTCCAGGCTACAGGCAGACGATCCGTCGCTTACTTATTACCCGGCTGATATTACACATCCGTTTGAGCTGCAGCTCATCATGGAAAAAGAAAAACCCGCCGTAGTGGTGCATGCGGCCGCTATGACGCAGGCCGATGATTGTGAGCTGCGGCAAAACGACGCGCACCTATGCAACGTGGAAGCCACTGCACGTTTGCTGATGGATGCGGAGAGCTTTTCGGCTTTTTTCCTTTTTCTGTCGACTGATTTTGTTTTTGACGGCAAAAAAGGCATGTACACGGAAACAGATGCGGAGAGTCCGCTTAGCTGGTATGGTTCTACCAAACTGGAAGCCGAAGCAATTGTGCAAACAACAGACATGTCCTGGGCGATCGCACGCACCTGCCTGGTGTACGGACCGGCAGCAGAGCAGGGTCGCTCGAATATTTTTAGTTGGATAAAAGACAACTTGCAGCGGCAACAGCCGATAAAGGTGGTCGACGATCAATGGCGTACACCGACCTGGGTGGAAGACCTCGTGGCCGGGCTGCTGCTCATCATACGGCAGCGGGCAATGGGTATCTGGCACCTGGGCGGCCCCCAGGCAACCACGCCCTATCAACTGGCGCTTACGATAGCGCGGCACTACCGGCTCGATGAAAACCTGGTAACGCGGGTAACGGCGGCTACCTTCAGCCAGCCGGCCAAACGACCCCTGCTTACGGGTTTCGACATCAGTAAAGCTCGGCAGCACCTCGGCTTTTCGCCTGGTAGTATTGAAGAGAACCTGGCAAAGATCGACGCTTAGTTTTTCTCAGGCAGGTAGATTTCAGCCATCATGCAACGGGCGCTGCCGCCACCGTTCTTTTCAATGGTATCGATGGCTACCGTCACAATGGGATTGAACGACTGTAGTTGGGCAAGTTGCTGTTGCGTCAATGCATCGTGGGCCTGCCGGCTCATGACCAGCAGGGGGTGCCCCTCGCTGTTGCTGACCTGCAGCATATTGCCTGCAAAAGCGTTCATCTGGCTGATGCTGATGGCCACTGTTTTCTTTCCTGTTTGTTGTAATGAGTCGATCAGCAATTGCCTTTCTTTTTCGTCTTTTACTGACTCCAGGCAAACAACTGCATAGCGGTCGGCTACGCACATCATTACATTCGTGTGATAGATCAGTTGCCCCTGCCGGTCAACCGCATGAAAAGCAACGGGCCGGTAATCCATTTTACGGCAGAAATCGTGTAAAACGGTAAGATCGGTACGGGGAGAAATACAGGCATAGGCGATCTTGTTTTCACGGTCAAGTACCATGCTGCCCGTGCCTTCCAGGAACCGCTCCTGCATTTCCCAGTTGCTCAGGTCGAGTAATGCTTTCCGCCGGAAGCGGCTGAAAATCTTTTCCAGCACGGCCGGCTTTCTTTCGGCCCGCCGGTTGGGTGCAAACATAGGATACAACACAACGGTACCATCATTGTGGAAACTGATCCAGTTATTCGGGAAAATCGAATCGGGCGTATAGGGCAGGGGCGTGTCGTCGATGACCATTACATCCACGCCGTCCGCGCGGAGCGCTTCAACCATGGCATTGAACTCCTTTTCGGCCTGCGCCTGGGTATCGGATGCCAGATCTTGTACCTGGAAGGCGTTGTTGACCGCAGTTTCGGCATTGAAGCTGAAATTCACCGGTCGTATCATCAGTAATTTGTTCGTTGCCATAAGAATGGTTTAGATGTCTTCCCTGAAAAGAGGCATGCTCATACAGTGAAAGCCACCCCTGGCCCTCGACAGCTCGGCCGAAGGCATCAGGACCAGGCAGTCGCCGATATCAGTGGTATTCTTTTCACCCGATTCAAAAGCATCGAGCAGGTCCTGGCAACGGATCACGCTGAAGCCGGCGTTTTCAAATGCCTTTGCCGTTTTGTCGTTCCGGTCATAACCCAGCACTACGCCTTCTTTCAGGGCCAGTACATTGCAGGAGTCCGTCCACTGCTCGCGTGCGTCGAAAGGAAACTCGTTGTTGCCCGAATAGATGAATTTGATCTTTCCTTCGCAGCCGAGATCATTGCGGCTGATATCAGCCAGCAGGTCTTCCAGCGAATCGAAGTACACGGGATTATCGAGGTCTTTTTTCCTGAATTGTGTTATCCGGATTTTGGTATCGTCTTTTTTCCCTTCGAGGATCCGCTGTACGGGATCGGCATCTTCTTTTCGCAGCGCTTTTTTCGAAAAATTGCCCAGCATTACCCAAACATTTTTTTTGACCTGGGTAAATACCGTGTCGATGTGCATGTAGTCTCTCTTTTTGGGAATTTTGACAACGGTGATCTTCTTTACCACATTGCGGGAAAACAGCGCATGTATGGCCAGGTGCGCAGCTTCGGTGCTTGTCCGTTCGCTGATACCAATGAGTACGTGGTCTTTGCTGACCACCATGATGTCACCGCCTTCGAGCGACACTTTTCTGTCGTCGCCGTCGCGCGGCAGCAGGAAATGGTGACTGGTATCGGGCAACTCAATGATATTTTCAACCAGGCTGGCGAAGAGCGGGTGATAGAATACAATGTATTTTACCAGCAGCGCTTCACGGGTGCGGGCCTTTTTGGCAGGCTTGTTCAGCAGCAGGTGCTGGTTGATGATGATGCCGATATCGCGGGTAAAGATGAAATTCGGGATGGGTGCGAAGAGCATTTCCTTATCGTCGTTGGTGCCGCTTATAAACAGGCGGGCGAGCTCAACGGGTGATCTTTCCATCAGGTCCTGTTGCACCTGGAACGAACAGTTTTCGACGGCGCAGACCGAAGCCACCAGCTTCATTTTGATAGGCGGCTCTTCGAGTATCTCCTGCAGCAGCCATTGCAGTTCGATCACTTTATCGGAAGCAAAGAACCCCGGGCTGCCCGGTTTGTAGAAACTGCGGCGGGTAGCCGGGTCGTCGATTTCCCCGGCCTGGCCTTTTATTTTGGCAGGGTCGAGAAACCAGAGAAGTATCTTGGTATAATAATCATATTCGCCGCGCCGGATGGTGTCGAGATGAACAATGTCTTCGAACAGCCAGTCCTGCGCTTTGGAGGGAACCACTTTACCCAGTCCGCTGTCGGGGCTGTGTACCAATACTCTTTTCAATGCACCGACTTCATTGGAAACGGATGCAAACCGTGTGTCTTTTGCCATAAGAAATGTTTAGGAAAAAAGGAAAAACCGGCCCCGGGCCGAAACCCGTTCAGGGAGGTAGCTAAGACATAGCTGTATGCGCAAATATGGCCGCGGGCTGGAACATGACGTAGGGCAAAGCTAACGAATTGTTCTTATTCGTGAACGGCCAGAAGGGGTATGTGGGTGTGATGCGCCAGTTGCCGCGTATGGCTGGGCTGGAACAGTCCCTGTAAAAAGCCGTGCTGCCTGGGCACGGTGATAATACAATCGATCTTTTCGCGGCTGATGAAGCTGTCGAGTCCTTCCAGGAAATCGTTGCTCCGAACCACCTGTACTGGTCCGCCATAGGGCGCCAGCATGCCGGCCAGGTGCGTTTCGTCGGTTTTGCTGATGGCTTCGCCGTCGGCGCTGACATGAACGATCTTCAGTACCGGCCTGAACAGGTCGAGAAATGCCCTGATCTGCCGGGCGGGCAGGGTAGTTTCGACGCCTTTTGCGTCGGTGGCAAAAGCCTGTGTTTTAAGGCCATTGAACCAGGCATTGGGCGGAACGATCAGTACGGGCGCCGCGGCCTGCTTAACCATTTTGAGCGAATTACTGCCCATCAGGATATGGCTTAGCTTGCCGGCCCCGGTTATACCCATTACAACCAGGTCGCAGCTTTCGGCACGGACGTATTCGGCAATCGTATCGACCAGCGAAGCGCCTTCGCGGGCAACGATGGTATAAGGGCTGGTATTGCCAATTTCGGCGGAAAGGTTCTCGATGGCCCTTTCGGCGATCTTTTTCCGGTCGCCGGTGCTGATATTGAGCGGGGTGCCATCGCTTCCGGCGGCTATGGGGTCGAAAACATGGAAAAAGGTGAGCCGTACGTCGCTGATCGATTTGGCCATATCACTGGCATACCGGGCGGCATTCTTGCTGGTTTCACTGAAATCAACGGGAACAAGAATAGTTGTCATAAGAAGTATTTTTTAATTTCGCGGCCGATGAAATATCATTCCGAGATCAAACGTCGTCGCAGCTTTGCGATCATATCACACCCCGATGCAGGTAAAACAACGCTCACGGAGAAATTGTTATTGTTTGGCGGAGCCATCCAGACAGCCGGCGCCGTCAAAAGCAACAAGATCAAAAAGCACGCCACGTCCGACTTTATGGAGATAGAAAGGCAAAGGGGGATCTCTGTTGCCACCTCCGTAATGACCTTTGAATTTAAGGGAATTTTAATTAACCTGCTCGATACACCGGGCCACAAGGATTTTGCCGAAGACACTTTCCGTACGCTCACGGCGGTGGATAGTGTGATTCTTGTCATAGACAGCGTGAACGGTGTGGAAGAGCAGACACGCCGGCTGATGGAAGTATGCCGTATGCGCGATACGCCGGTGATCGTTTTTATCAATAAAATGGACCGCGACGGCAAAGGCCGGTTTGACCTGATCGAAGAAGTGGAAAGAGAATTGTCGATCCAGTTGCATCCGATGACCTGGCCGATCAACAGCGGGAAAGATTTCAAAGGGGTGTATAACCTGCACGAAAAAAACATCCGCCTGTTCACGGCCAATACCAAGGCCGACGACGATGATGTGCTGAAGGTGCAGGATCTTAAAGATAACGTTCTCGACCAGAAGCTGGGAGAACGGGATGCCGCCGTTTTACGGGAAGACGTGGAACTGGTGGACGGCGTTCATGGCCAGTTAAACGTAGACGATTATTTGTCGGCGAAAGTGGCGCCGGTTTTTTTCGGCAGCGCCGTCAACAACTTCGGCGTTAAGGAAATGCTCGACACGTTTATACGGATCGCGCCCATGCCGCGCAGCCGCCAGACCAGCAAGCGACTGGTGGATGTGGAAGAAGACAAATTCAGCGGTTTCATATTCAAGATACATGCGAATCTCGATCCCAAACACCGCGACCGCATCGCCTTTCTGCGGGTTTGCTCGGGGCGTTTTGAAAGAAATAAATATTTTCACCATGTACGGCTCGATAAGGACGTTCGGTTCAGCAACCCCTACAGCTTCCTGGCGCGCAGCAAGGATGTAATAGAAGAAGCTTTTGCCGGCGACGTAGTGGGCCTTTTCGATACGGGTAATTTTAAAATAGGAGATACCCTCACCGAAGGAGAGTTGTTTTATTTCACCGGCATCCCATCTTTTTCACCTGAAATATTCAAGGAGGTCGTGAACAAAGATCCGATGAAAACAAAGCAACTGGAGAAGGGGTTGCTTCAACTGACCGACGAAGGCGTGGCGCAACTGTTCACCCAGTTCGGCGGCAACAAAAAGATCATCGGCTGCGTGGGTGAACTCCAGTTTGAAGTGATACAATACCGGCTATTGCAGGAATATGGCGCATCGGTCGATTTTAAGGCGCAACCCTATTACAAAGCTTGCTGGATCACCAGCGAAGACCCGCAAAAGCTGCAGGATTTTATTCGCTTTAAATCGGCGAATATTGCCGAAGATAAAGACGGCCATCTCGTGTACCTGGCGCAGAGCGAATGGTTCCTGAATACCGAGCGCACGAATAACCCCGATATTGAATTTCACTTTACTTCAGAAATACACAAAGCAGAATAATGAAACAGGTTTTGTTGCTGGTTTGTCTTTTAGGCACGTGCCTGCTGCATGCGCAGGATACCAGCCAGCAGGTAACAGCAGGCAGGGTGAATGCCGGCAATCAGCAATCGAAACCTTATGTTATCCTGATCTCCGCCGACGGCTTCAGGTATGATTTCGCCCGGAAATACGGCGCTGTGAACCTGCTGCGGCTGGCAGGCGATGGCATCCGGGCAGACTATATGCAGCCCAGCTTTCCTTCTCTCACTTTTCCCAATCATTACAGCATCGTAACAGGTTTGTATCCTGCGCATCACGGGTTGGTCGATAACAGCTTTTATGACCGGCAGCGGAAAGAACTGTATAGCATGAGCAACCGTAATATGGTGCAGGATGCGTATTGGTATGGTGGCACCCCGTTGTGGGTGCTGGCTGAAAAGCAGCAGTTGCTGAGCGCCAGCTATTATTGGGTGGGAAGCGAAGCTGCCGAACAGGGTATTGCACCAAGTTATTTTTATTATTACAACGACAAGACGCCCATTGAGCAACGGATTGCCGTGGTCAGGCAGTGGCTGCAGTTGCCGGAGGAGAGAAGGCCTCATTTGATCTGCTTTTATTTTCCGCAGGTGGACCATGCTGCGCATCTTTTTGGCCCCGATGCGCCCGAAACGGCAGAAGCTGTCCGCTGGGTGGATGAAGCCGTGGCGGCGATGAGCCGGATGACCGACTCGCTGGGTTTACCGGTGAACTATGTATTTGTGTCGGACCACGGAATGGTTAAAGTTGACAACGACCGGCCATTGTCCTTGCCTGCATCGGTCGATACCAGCCGCTTTATAGTATCGCGCGGCGATGCTTTGTTGCAATTGTATTCGAAAAATGGCCAGGGTATCCG
>JAKPBL010000360.1 GCA_029778965.1 Bacteroidota bacterium | reverse complement strand
AGGATACCGCCGATATCTGCGCCGGTAGAATCGTGCAGGTAGCGGCCTACCACGTCGCTGCTGTTGGCCAGGCCGTTGGGATGGCGCGCCGATTTCGAGTTGAGCAGCAGGCGCGATGATTCGCAGGCCGAAGCGGCGAGTATCACTACGCGGCCGCTCACCTGGTATTCTGTCATATCCACCTTGTTCACATACGATACGCCCGTGGCTTTTCCTTCTTTATCGGTGAGCACTTCACGGGCCATGGCATTGGGCACCACTTCTACGTTACCCGTAGCGATGGCCGGTTTCACCAGCACGCTGGAGCTGGAGAAGTCGCCGTACACCTGGCAGGAACGGCCGCACTGGGCGCAGAAAAAGCAGGCGCCACGCTCGTCGTTGATCTTTTTGGTAAGGATCGACAAACGCGAGGGGATTACGGTTACGCCTGCCTGGGTGGCGGCGTTTTTGATCATCAGTTCGTGCAGGCGCGGTTTGGGTGGCGGCAGGAAGATGCCGTCGGGTTCGTTCGCCAGTCCTTCTACCGTGCCGAATATACCCACCAGTTGATCGACCTTATCATAATATGGTTTTACATCGTCGTAGGTGATGGGCCAGTTTTCGCCCAGTCCGTCGATGCTTTTGCGCTGGAAATCCTTCGGGCCGAAACGCAGCGAAATGCGGCCCCAGTGGTTGGTTCTGCCGCCAAGCATACGTGCGCGGAACCAATCCCATTCGGTGCCCGACTCTTTGGTATAAGGCTCGCCGTCGATATCCCATCCCCAGTAACAGGCGTCGAAATCACCGAAGGGGCGGTACCGGGTGGCAGCTCCGCGGCGGGGCGACTGCCAGGGTTGCTTGAGCTGGGTGATATTTTTCGCAGGGTCGAACATCGGGCCCGCTTCGAGCAGGCATACTTTGATACCCGCTTTGGCGAGGGTATAGGCGGCCATGCCGCCGCCGGCGCCGGAGCCGACAATGATTACGTCGTAAACCGTTGGATTCTTTTTGATCTGGATATCTCCCATTTGCCCGATTTGATTTTGTTTGGAGTAAGGAGGCTAAATTAACAGATAAACTACGTCAAAGTCTGGTAAAAAATACAATTCGCTGACCAAATTTTATCTATTTTTCGGTATAAGAGGGGCACGGTGTATAAAATACACATGAAACCCATACATTTATAACCGTTCTCCGGAACTAAACCACCGATATGCAAGCCAACGTCAACCGTAACCAACTGTTTGTAGCCAGTTGTTTGTCGCTTCTTGTTACCTCTCTTTCTTTCGGCATCCGCGCCGGCATCCTGAATCGACTGGGTGTCGACTTCCACCTCAACGCATCGCAACTGGCTTCCATTGCCGCCACCGCTTTCTGGGGTTTTCCGCTGGCTGTGGTGATCGGTGGTATGATAGTGGACGTAATCGGTATGAAGAAGCTGATGATGGCCGCTTTCGTGTTTCACCTGGCCGGTATCATACTGACCATCTTTGCCGGTGGTTTCTGGTCGTTGTTCTTGTCGACGCTGCTGATCGGTATTGCCAACGGAACGGTGGAAGCGGCCTGTAACCCGCTGGTGGCCACCTTGTTCCCCGAGAAAAAAACCACCAAGCTCAACCATTTTCACCTTTGGTTCCCGGGCGGCATCGTGGTGGGAACGCTGATCGTGTTCCTGTTCGATAAGCTGGGCATCAGTTGGCAGGTGCAGGTGGCGATGATGATCATCCCGACATTAATATACGGCTACCTTTTTTCGAAGCTGCAGTTCCCCGTTACCGAACGCGTGGCCTCGGGCGTATCTACCGGCGATATGTACAAGGCGGTGGCCACGCCGCTGTTCATATTCATGTTTATATGCATGTTCGGCACCGCTATTACCGAATTGTTCACCGGGCAATGGGTAGGGGTGCTACTGAATAATGTGACCGACAACCCGATACTGATTCTAACTATTACCACCGGGGTGATGGTGCTGGGCCGCGGCCTGGCCGAGCCGGTGATTCATCGTTTTTCGCCCGTAGGGGTATTGCTGGGATCAGCGATCCTGGCAGCCGTTGGCATCTATCTGCTGAGCACCGTATCGGGCGGTATGATCTATGTGGCGGCGCTGATATTCGGCATCGGCTGCTGTTATTTCTGGCCAACGATGATTGGATTTGTGGCAGAGAATATCCCGAGATCGGGTGCGCTGGGCCTGAACCTGATGGGTGGTGCGGGTATGTTTGCCGTATCGATCTATACCATGTTCATGGGCGGCTTTTATGATAAGAAGATAGCCGGGCAGTTGCCTGCGGGGGCTGACCTGGATGTATACCGCTCTGCGGCGCCGGGCACAGAAGAAGCAGCCGCATATGCAAAAGCGCAATTGACCGCCGGCCCCGATGTGCTGCAGGCAACTGCTGTTATTCCCGTGATCCTGGTTTTTGCCTTTGCCGGCCTCGTATTGTATATGCGCAACCGGAAGAAAGTGGCGATAGCTTAAGTGTATATGAAAAAAAACGCCAATAGCCGCAGAAAAATGGTGAAGCAAATGCTTGCTGCAGGCGCCGGAATGGCCATGGTTCCCGGCGGGTTTGCTTTCTCCAAACCAAAAACGAACAAGAACATGAGTGCCGTTCTGAAAGGCAATATCCATCACGCCGTCTGCCGGTGGACCTATGAATTCCTTCCCCTGGAAGAACTCTGCCGGGAGGCAAAAGCCATTGGTATTACCGGCATCGACCTGGTGGGGCCGAAAGATTTTGATACGCTGAAGAAATACGGGTTATATTCCTCCATGTGCAACGGCGCCGAGATCAGTCTTACCGAAGGATATGCGCACACGGAATACCACGATACGCTGACGAAGAATTATTCGGAGATGATTCCCATCGTTGCCAAAGCCGGTTATAAGAACCTGATCTGTTTCAGCGGCAGCCGGAAGGGCCTCGACGATGAAACCGGTCTGAACAACTGCGTGGCGGGTTTGAAGAAAGTGATCGGGCTGGCCGAAAAACACGGCGTGGTATTGCAGATGGAATTGCTCAACAGCCGGGTGGATCATAAAGATTATATGTGCGACCGTTCGGCCTGGGGCGTTGAATTGTGCAAGCGGCTGGGTTCGGAACATTTCAAACTGCTGTTCGATATCTATCACATGCAGATCGATGAGGGGGACATCATCCGGTCCATTCGCACCAACCATGCGTATTTCGGGCATTACCATACCGGCGGCAACCCCGGCCGCCATGAGATCAACGAATCGCAGGAGCTTTACTACCCGGCCATTATGCGGGCCATTGTGGCCACGGGCTTTCAAGGATATGTAGCGCAGGAATTCATTCCCGCGGCCGAAGATAAAATCGCTTCGCTGCGTGCGGCCGTTCAACTATGTGACGTATAAACACCCATAACACAACAGAAACGAAAAATTATGGCTGACAACACCTATGACGCAATTGTGGTTGGTTCGGGCATCAGCGGCGGCTGGGCGGCGAAAGAACTGACCGAAAAGGGGCTGAAAGTAATCATGCTCGAGCGGGGGCGCAATGTCGAGCACCTGAAAGACTATGTGAATGCCAACAAGCACCCCTGGGATTTTCCCCACCGGGGCGGGCGAACGCAGCAGATGATCAAAGATTACCCGGTGCTCAAAAGAGATTACCCCCTCAACGAAACCAACCTCGATTTCTGGGTAAATGAAAAAGAATGCCCTTATACCGAGGTGAAGCGGTTCGACTGGTTCCGTGGATACCAGGTAGGCGGCCGTTCGCTGACCTGGGGTCGCCAGAGCTACAGGCACAGCGATCTCGACTTCGAAGCAAATGCCAAAGACGGTATCGCCGTCGATTGGCCCATCCGTTATAAAGACCTTGCGCCCTGGTACAGCTATGCGGAGAAATTTGCCGGCGTAAATGGTGCGAAGGAAGGCCTCGCGCAGTTGCCCGATGGTGATTTTCTGCCGGCCATGGAAATGAACTGTGTGGAGAAAGACGTGCGCAAGCGCTTTGATGCTTTCTATAAAGGCAAACGTTCCTTCATCATGGGACGCAGCGCCAACCTCACCGCGCCCATCAACGGCCGTAACCAGTGCCAGTACCGCAACAAGTGCTGGCTGGGCTGCCCCTTCAGCGCGTATTTCAGCACGCAGTCGGCCACCCTGCCGGCAGCGATGGCTACCAAGAACCTGACGCTGCGCCCCTTCAGCATCGTTACCAAGGTACTGTACGATAAAGACACCAAGAAGGCGAAAGGGGTGGAGGTGCTCGACGCTGAAACCAACCAGACCTATGAGTACTATGCCAAGATCGTTTTCCTGAATGCTTCTGCGCTCAACTCGACCTGGATACTGATGAACTCGGCCACCGATATCTGGCCCGACGGACTCGGCAGCAGCAGCGATGCGCTGGGCCGCAACCTGATGGACCATCACCTGGGTGTTGGTGCCGGTGGTGTTGTGGAAGGCTACGACGATAAATATTATTTCGGCCGTCGCCCCAACGGTATTTATATTCCCCGTTACCAGAACCTGCCCTGGGTGGCCGATTCGAAGCGCGATTACCTGCGCGGCTTTGGTTACCAGGGTGGCGCCAGCCGCAGTGGCTGGAGCCGTGAGGTGGCTGAGCTCAGCATCGGCGCAGAACTGAAGGAAGCGCTGCAGGAGCCCGGTGTCTGGTCGATGGGTATGGGCGGCTTTGGTGAAATACTGCCCGACCCGAGCAACCGCGTAACGCTCGATAAAACGAAAAAAGACAAATGGGGACTGAATGTGCTGGCGATCGATTGTGAGCTGAAAGAGAACGAGAAAAAGATGCGGGTGGATATGATGAACGATGCCGCCGAAATGCTGGAAGCTGCCGGCGTCAAGAACGTTCGCAAAT
>JAKPBL010000336.1 GCA_029778965.1 Bacteroidota bacterium | reverse complement strand
AAGATGCCGCCGATGCCGCGTCTTTCTCCATTGCGGTGCCAGTTCACAAAATAGTCGTCGCAGTCTTTTTTGAAAGCGGGATAGAAGCCCGTATCGAAACCATCGCAGGCATTTTTTAACACCTGGTGAAAATGTATGGCGTCTTCTTCAAAGAGGTAATAAGGGGTGAGGTCGGCGCCGCCGCCAAACCAGTGGTCGATGACCTGTCCCTGTTCGTTGTACAATTCAAACATGCGGTAATTGCAGTGAACAGTGGGCACATAAGGATTGACGGGGTGTATCACCAGGCTTAGTCCGCAGGCAAACCATCCTTCACCCTCGATCTTCAATTGCCTGCGCATGGCTTCGGTCACCTTGCCGTGCACAACGGAGGTGTTGACGCCGCCTTTTTCAAATACGGCTCCGTTTTGTATCACCCTTGTTTTGCCGCCACCGCCTTCGGCGCGCTCCCATTTATCTTCTGTAAAGCGGGCCTGGCCGTCGATGCATTCGAGCGCCTGGCAGATCCTGTTCTGCAGGTCGTGGATATAATTTGTCCACCGGCGGGTGTGATCGCTGAATTGTAAAAAACTCATGACTAAACCGTACATTCTTTAACCGTATCTACAAAGGCGCGGGCATGATCAACCGGCACGTGGGGCAGTATGCCATGACCGAGGTTGGCGATATGATGATGGCCGCCGAAGGCTTGCAGCATCTCTTTCGTTTTGGCTTTGATAACCGGCGTCGGCGCCAGCAGCCAGGCCGGGTCGAAATTGCCTTGCAATACGATGTCATCACCTGCAAAGCTACGCGCCTTTTGCGCACTCACGCACCAGTCGATGCCCAAACCGGCGGCGCCGGTCGCTTTCATTTCGGCCAGCGCAAACCAGGCGCCTTTCGCGAACAGTATAACCGGAACCCGGTCACCCAGCGCGGTTACGATCTGGCGCATGTATTGCAGCGAAAGTTGTTCAAAATCCTGTTCGTTCAGCAGTCCGCCCCAACTGTCGAACACCTGCAGCAGGTCGGCGCCCGCTTCGATCTGCGCGCGCAGGTAAGCAATCGTGGTGTCGGTGATCATTTGCAGCAGGCGATGAGCTGTTTCGGGTTGCTGGTAGCAAAAGGCCTTGGCTTCGTCGAATGTTTTGCTGCCCTTGCCCTGCACCATATAACAGAGCAGGGTCCACGGCGAGCCGGCAAAACCGATCAGCGGCACGCGGCCGTTGAGCTCTTTTTTTATCAGGCGGATGGCATCAAACACATAATGCAGCCGGTCGTGTACATCGGGAACGCTGACGCGGCTGAGATCGGCGGCCGACTGAATGGGCGCGGGCAGGAGCGGGCCCTTGCTTTCCACCAGTTGCACTTCCATCCCCATGGCCTGGGGTACTACCAGTATATCGCTGAAAAGGATGGCTGCATCTACGCCAAGGCGGTCGATGGGTTGAAGCGTGATCTCGGTGGCCAGTTCGGGGGTCTGGCAGCGCTCGAAGAAGCCGTATTTTTCGCGTAGTACACGGTACTCGGGCAGGAACCTTCCTGCCTGGCGCATCATCCATACCGGCACGCGCTCCGTTTTTTCTCCTTTCAATACACGTAAGATAAGGTCGTTCTTCAGGTTCGTCATGTTGTCAGTATTTCGAGTGCCAGGTTGAGTAATAATTCTTTGTCGGGCTGCCCGGCCGTCACTATTCTGTTGGCGCTGTGTTTTCGGATAGCCGTGGCCGTTGTATCGCCGATGGCGAAGGCGATGCTGTGCGGCGACAGCTTGTTGGTGGCGAAGAAGCTGTCGGCTGCCGAGGGGCTGAAAAACAACACACCGGCGTAGTCGCCGCTCACGGTATGTGATACCGGCTGCGTATCATATACTTCAATGAGGTTGAGATCGAAACCGGCGGCGGTTAAGAGTTCGGGCAATTCGCGGCGGTGTTTTCTCCCGCAGAAAAAAAAGATTTCATCCGGCTTTTCCTCTTCCATAATGACCGAAGCGAGCCCCACTCCATCGGGTGCCGTACCGGCAATGGCTTCTTCGCCAAACTGACGGGCCGCCAGCGCGGCTGTTGCGGGCGCGGTGCAATAGATGCGCCAGTCGGGAATGATATCATCCATGTGCGCGGCTATTGCCTGAATGGCTTCCTGGCTGGTGAATATAACCGTGGTCATCAACTGGAGAACCGATTCTATTTCACTGATGGTCTCGATGTCTTCCAGCAGAAATGTTTCTATGAACGGAAGATTTTTTACCAGCACACCCCGTTCGGTAGCGGCTTCCACCAGCGATGCGGGCAATATATTGGTGCTGATTAAAACCGGCCGGTCATCCATGATTCCTGCTTTTTGTTACCAGTTCAGCCGCTCCTTTGTCGAGCAGCTCTTTGGCAGCCAGCATGCCGGTATGTGCCATCTCGTCTGCATCTGCTGTTTTTTCTATGTGCAGGGCGGCGGACCCGTCGGTGGCGTGAACGGCGCCGCGAAAATGCAGCCGGTCATTTTCCATCTGCGCCAGCGCGCTGATAGGCGTAGAGCAGCCACCCATCAGGGTATTGAGGAAATCCCTTTCTGTTTTCGTGCAAAGCGCCGTTTCGGCATGGTTGAGCAGGTGCAGCTTTTCAAAAGAGGCTGCGTCGTTCTGCCGGCATACCACCATAATGGCTCCCTGGGCGGGCGCGGGCAGCATCCAGTCGAGGTTGACGGCGCTGGCGGGCCGCAAACCGATTCGCTCCAGTCCGGCGGCCGCAAAGATGGCGGCATCCCAGTTTTCTTCCTGCAATTTGCGCAGGCGGGTGTTTACATTGCCGCGCAGGTTAACGAGCCGATGTTGCGGGTAGCGGTGCAGCCATTGGGCCTTGCGGCGAATGGAGCTGGTGGCGATAACGGCGGCGTAGTCGTCGCTGTGGAGGAAATCCGTTTCTTTTTTGGGAACCAGTATATCGCGGTGGTTGCCACGAGGCAATACGGCCGCCTGCTGAATGCCCTGTGCCAGTTGCGTGGGCACATCTTTCATGGAGTGAACGGCGATGTCGATGCGGCCGGCCAGTAAAGCGGCATCGAGCGCGCGGGTGAATACACCCTGTACGCCCATGGCATACAGCGGCGTAACAAGGTCGATATCGCCTTCGCTTTTCAGCGGGGCAAGCACGCCTTCTATGCCGCGACGCTGCAGCCCTTCCAGCACCAAACGGGCCTGCCATAACGCGAGCTCGCTGTCGCGCGTTCCGATGATAACCGGTTCCTGTTTCATGTTTAATTTACCCCAAAGCCGATGAAGTCGTTGATCGCTTCCAGGTACTGGCAACCGCGCCGGTTGTGTACCCGCATTTTGGCGGCCATGTTATTCAGTACTTTCTGAATGCGGAAAGCCGCGTCTTCATGCGAGGCAAAGGTACTGGTACTGTTGTATTCTTCCAGCTTGCGTTTTACCTGGCCCAGCACGATCATTTGCTTGCGCATCTGACACCAGTCGGTGAACTCGGTCATTTGCTCATTGATGATGTAACGGGCTTTGGGCAGCTCCTGCATTCTTTTTTGCAGGGTTTCGTCTTTCAGCCGCGACAAAGTGTCGACATTCAGTAGATGCTTGTTGGCGAGACCGGCAATGCGGGGGTGGATATTATTGGGAATGGAAAGATCGATGAACCATTGCCTGCGCCGGTTGTTGACCATTCCCGGTACGATGATCGACTCGGGCGCATTGGCTGCAACGATGATGATATCGGCGGTCGCCAGGCTGTCCGCGAGGGCTTCCAACGGTTGGGAAACGGCGCCCAGCTCACGGGCAAGTGTAACCGCTTTTTCGGCTGTTCTGTTGATCAGCGTGATCTGTTTGCAACCCAGGTAATCGACCAGGTTCTTGCCGGTATTGCGGCCGATCTTGCCGGTTCCCACCAGCAGCACTTTTTTATTTGCAATGTCGGGTACGGCTTCGCGCAGGTACTGAATGGTGGCGAAAGCAACCGAAACCGTGCCGGCGCTGAGTGCCGTATTATTTTTAATCTGCTTGGAAGCCTGCAATACCTGGTTGTACAGCCGTTCTATAAAAGAGCCGACCATCTGCGCTTCTTTGGCGATGCGGATGGCGGTTTTGATCTGTCCCACGATCTCATAATCGCCCAGTATCTGCGAGTCGAGCCCCGCTGCCACTTCGAACAGGTGGTTTACCGCTCCCTTACCCCGATGGATATACGCAATTGATTTGAACAAGGCCGCGGGTTCGCCTGTTACCTGGCATAGCAGGCTGATCAGTTGATCGGCGTCGCGCGCGATGCCATAAATTTCCGTACGGTTACAGGTGGAGAGTACAAACAGTTCAGCGATGGAAGATTGAGCCGCCAGTTGGAGAATGGCTTCGTATTGTTCGGGTTGAACGGCAAACCGGCTGCGCGTGGCGGCGTCGGATTTCTTGTAGCTGATACCAACCAGAAAAAATTGCTGCAGTTCTTTTGGATAATCTCCCATATATCTTTGTAAGTAATGCCGACACAAAAATACTTGCTCGCCGGTTAAGGCGCCAGGGCAAACTGTCAGGTGAATGTCATATTGTTGATTCATATTGTTTTTTAATCTTATTTCAATGCAATGAAACGTGGAATAGTGCTGATGAACCTGGGCTCTCCCGACTCAACTTCGGTCAGCGATGTGCGCCGGTACCTGAATGAATTCCTGATGGACAAACGGGTGATCGACATGCCCTGGTTGTCGCGTCTTTTACTGGTCAGAGGCATCATTGTTCCTTTCCGGGCGCCCAAATCGGCGGCTGCGTACAGGAGCATCTGGACCGATGAAGGCTCGCCGCTGATCGTGCTTACCCGTCAACTGGAAGCGGCTGTGCAGGAAGGTATGCACGATCCGGTTACCATCGCGATGCGGTATGGCAATCCGTCGCCACGGCAGGCGTATGAAGAATTGCTTCGCCGTGAACCATCGCTCGAAGAGGTGCTGGTGATACCGTTGTATCCGCATTTCGCGATGAGCAGCTATGAGACCGCCGCCGAATATGCGAAAGAACAATATGCGGAAGGCGGTTATGGCTTCCGGCTGCGCGTATTGCGCCCTTATTACAATGATCCGGCTTATATTGACGCCCTCGCCGCCAGCATCCGCCCGTACCTGAATAGTGACCACGATCATATTCTTTTCAGCTATCACGGAGTGCCTGAAAGGCATATAACCCAGAACGACCCGGCGGGCACCCACCACCTGTTGTCGCCAGATACCTGCTGCCAGTCGCCCGGCATACAGGCAACCTGTTACCGGTACCAGTGCCTGCATACCACAAAACAGGTGGCGGAAGAGCTGCAACTGGCGCCCGGCCGGTTCAGTATCTCTTTCCAGTCGAGGCTGGGCCGTGAAGAATGGCTGAAACCCTATACTGCCGTACGGCTGGCGCAAATGCCGGCAGAGGGGATCAAAAAGCTGCTGGTGGTCTGCCCGGCCTTCGTGAGCGATTGCCTGGAAACACTGGAAGAAATTGCCGTAGAGGGCCGCGAAATATTTTTACATGCCGGCGGAGAGGCTTTCACGGCGATCCCCTGCCTGAACACCCATCCCAAATGGGTGGAAGCGCTGCGCAGCTATATCAGCGAACCCCAAACAGCGGAGGCGTGATGTATCCCTACCTGAAAGCCCTGCATATCATATTTGTGGTAACCTGGTTTGCCGGGCTGTTTTATATGCCGCGTTTCTTCATTTACAATACCGAAGCGGGCGACCGGCCGGAGCCGGAAAAACACATTATACGCCGGCAACTGGGCATCATGATGCGCCGGCTCTGGTATATCATCACCTGGCCCTCGGCGGTGATCACGCTGGTGCTGGGGCTTACCGTAATGGTAACGGGGCAGTGGGACCGGCTGCTGGGCCAGGCCGCCGGCCGCTGGCTGCTGGTAAAACTGGGATTCGTACTATTGCTTTATGCTTATCACTGGAGCCTGCACCGCATCTACAAACAGCAGGAACGGGGAGAATTCAGGTACAGTTCGGGGAAATTGCGGGGCTGGAATGAGGTCTCGACGGTGCTGTTGTTCGCCATCGTGTTCCTGGCAACCGTCAAACAAAGCCTGAGTTGGCTGTATGGTACCGCCGGTATCGTGGCCCTGGCCCTGGTGCTGATGGTGGCCGTAAGGCTGTACAAAAAAAGCAGGGAGAAATCAGGTGACAAAAAGCAGGCCTCCTGAAACAGAGGAAGGGGGCACGACTACCCCCTATCTTAACCCCTCAACCCTAAACCGTAGAAAAACTTACGGTTAGACAATTACAACGTCTACCCCGGCCAATATTGTATAATAGCACCTGTACATTTCCATGATTGACTGCTTTGGGAAATAATTCCAGAAACTGTGCCAAAACTCCGTTTTGTGGAAAACTGC
>JAKPBL010000314.1 GCA_029778965.1 Bacteroidota bacterium | reverse complement strand
CCTTCACCAGCAGGCTGTCGTATCCCGAACCGAATACGCCGATGGGCGCCACCAATACATTTGCTTTTCGCTGAATGATGATATTGGCTTCTACCGAGCTGTGAATGTAGGGCTGGTGCGCGGCGGGGTCGGCAAAAACCGCCTCTGCCCGGAAGGTCTGGTCGGCCTCGTTCATGGCCGGGTACACGCGCAGCAGCACGGCCTTGAAAATGCTGTCGCCCGATACATCGGTCTTCAGCAATATCTCCTGTCCGGGTTTTACTTTGCTGACATCCTGCTGGTCGATGGCCAGCCGGATCAGGCGGCCCGAAGCTTTTCCCAGCAGCGCCATGGCGTCGTTCGGCTTTACGGCTTCTCCTTCTTCTTTCAGCGTCTGGTACACCATGCCGGCTGCCTTGGCGCGAACATAGTAATTGCCGAGGTCGCTACGCGCTACCACAGCCTGGCTTTTTGCATTCTGGCGGGAGAGCGACAGGCTGTTCAGGGTCGACCTGTATTTTTCACGGGCCGATTCCAATTGTTTTCGCGACAGCTCATAGGCGGTCAGCGCATTGTCGACCGTGCTCCTGCTGCCGATGCCCTCTTTCCAGAGGTTGTTCAGCCGCATATAATTCAGCGAATCGTTGCTGAGCCTTACCTGGTTGCTTTCGATCGCCAGCCGCAAGTCGTTCAGCACATCCGAACCGGCGGCGAGGTTTTGATTGGCCAGCGCCAGGTTGCTTTCGGCGGCCGACAACCTGGAAGCAGGCGCTTCATTCTGGATGGTGTACAGCACCTGGCCGGCCCGAATGGTGTCGCCGGTTTTTACCAGCTTCTTTTCAATGATGCCGGCGCCCAGCGCATACACCTGGTATTCACTGTCGGCAACGATCTTGCCCGAGGCATATACCGCTTCAACAATATCGGTTCTATAGGGATGGACGACCTGTTGTTGCCGGCAGGCGGCAAAGCCGCATGCGGAAACCAGGAACACACAGGCGACTGACTTCATGTATCTCATGGTTTAACCAGGCAAAGATCAGCTACTGATCCCGCCCGGCGTTGATGCCACCCCAGATTTTTTCCTGTGTGGTGGGTGAGCTGGCGGCCGACCAGAAAGGATCTGATGCAGGTAATCCCAGGGGCAAAAACACCAGGCTGCTCATGTACAAGCTGCCGGTGGTAATATAGTTGTTCGCGAGTGCGGGCTGGTGACCGGCAACGCCGATTTCCAGCCATCCATCGTTGCTGTAGGTACCCGGCGCCGACAAAGTACGGTGCAGCACGGCGCTGAGCGCGCGGCGCACCTGGCCGGGCGGCAGGCTTTCAGGCAGCTGCCGGCGCCAGGCCATATCTGCCAGGTGATGAAAGGCGCCGCAACGATATACCACTGAACGGCCGATCACCGGGTACGAACCATCGGGCGCAACCAGGCGCTCCAGGATATTCGCATAGCGGGCATTGGTTTGCTGCAGCTTATCGTGCATTACCGTATAGGGATTCGGCTCCACATCTTTTACCATAGCCTTGACCCTGTCTTTCAGGCCAGGCGCCGGTGCTTTCAGGGGCAGCACCGTTTCCAGCACGGCGGTCAGGTAAGGATGTATCACCACGCTGTTGTACATGTCCCAATGAAAGTCGGGTCCGTCGGCATAAATGCCATCGCCCAGGTACCACTGCTCCATCTGGCGCAGGGCATATTCAATGCGCGTATCGTCGTACGGCAAACCATTCTTGCAGAAGAAAGCTTCGATCAGCGCAGAATTGAGAATCCAGTTGTTGTTGAAAGGCGTAACGCTGCGGCAGTCGCTGAAAGCGGTTACCACATTTTTCTTCACTTCTTCGGGCAACTGCTGCCAGATGCCCGGCGCGCGCAGCAACGCCAGGGCCAGGTAAGACGCATCGACCAGCCGCTGGTTGCCCTGTTTGAAATTAAGGTAGTCGGCCGATTGCGGGTTCACGGCATTGCCCAGTGCTTTTATGAACAGGTCGCGGTATTTCTGCCGCAGGGCCTGTTCGGCCTCATCGCCTCCCTGGCTTTCAAGCCAGGGGGTAATACCGGCACTCAGCCGGCCGAAGGCTTCCAGGTAGGCTGAAGGCTTGGTAAAATCATTCACCACGCTCGAGTCGCCGAAATGCACCGGCATTTTTTCTTTGAGCGTGCCGGCAGCCAGGTTGCTCAATACCGGCATCGCCATTTTGTCGAGAGCAGCGAGCCATGTCTGCCTGGTTTCGAGGGTGCTGTCTATTCCGGCAATTCTGCCGGCAATGGGTGTGGTGGTCACATAAATCTCCGAGGGCGTACTGCCGCCACAAGCCGACAGCAGGAGGCTGCCCGCCATAACAACTAATAAGGATTTCATCGGTAGCTGGTTCGTTGGGTTATGAATAGAGGTTAAGCAAGCCGGCTGCTAATACAGCAGCCTGGCCTTAATCGTTTCTTTGACGCCGCGCAACAGTTTCTGCGCCTGACCCGATAGTTTTTTATCTACGTCAAGCACCACGTAACCGATCTCATCGTTGGTTTTCAGGTACTGGCCCAGAATGTTGATATGGTGGTTGCTGAGCTCGGTATTGATGGCGCTCAGTACACCAGGCACGTTCCGGTGGATATGGAGGATGCGGTGCGCTCCTTCCTGCGGGGGTAAACCCAGCGGGGGAACACTGTGCGACCCGAAGCTGTTGCCTACTTCAAGGTACTGCGACAATTTAACGCTTACATCCTCTCCGATATTTTGTTGGGCCTCTTCGGTA
>JAKPBL010000277.1 GCA_029778965.1 Bacteroidota bacterium | reverse complement strand
CAGATGGCAGCTCGTGGCCATGTTTCTGGCAGAATCGGTCGTAATTACTTTTTTTGCAGCAATCGCCTCCATATTCCTGGTAAAGCTGTCGATGCCGTGGTTCCTCCGGTTCACCGGCAAAGAAGCTTTCGCCTGGCAACCCGGCGATTGGCAGACCATCGGGTTTGCACTGGGCTTCACCCTGGTCGCCGGCGTGCTGAGCGGTTTGTATCCCGCGCTCTTTCTTTCCGGCTTCAAGCTGATCCCCTCATTAAAGGGCCAGGCCGGAAGCCATGAAAGCAATCTTCGTTTCCGGCAATCGTTGGTGGTGTTCCAGTTTGTGATCACCATTGCAATGCTGGCTTCATCGCTCATCATCTACCAGCAGCTACACTACCTCGGTAACAAAGACCTCGGCTTCAACAAAGACCAGGTATTAACCTATCACCTCAACAATCGCGCGGCAAGAAATAATATCCAGCAGGTAAAGGATGAGTTGCTGCGAAGCCCGCTGATCGAAAGCGTTGCCGTAGCCGGCAACCCGATCGGGAACAACAATATCGGCGGAACCGCAGTGAGGCCGGAAACAATCAATGGCAGCCTCAGCGACAAAGACCAGATGGCGCGAATGTTGCTCATTGATGAGGATTTCGTGAATACACTGCAGATAAAAATGAGCGACGGCCGCAACTTCTCCAAAAACATGCCAACCGACAAGAACAGCAAGGTATTGATCAATGAGACCTTTGCCGTAAAAAACGGTTGGACCTCGCCTGTTGGAAAGAAGATACAGGTGGAAACTGGTTCAGCCGGCAAACCATTGGTCTATGAAGTAGCTGGTGTCATGAAAGATTTCAATATCTATTCGCTGCAACACAAGATCGAGCCGCTGGTCGCTATGCTGCCTGTGGAGAATGGCGACAAAGACAATATATATGTGCGCCTCAATGCACGCAATATGCCGGCCGGATTGCAATATGTGTCAACTGTTTTTAAAAAATTTGATGCCGAGAATCCCTTCGAATATAATTTCCTCGATGAAAATTTCGCCCGTCAATACCACGCTGAGAAAATGCAGGGCAAATTACTGATCAGCTTTACGCTGCTGGCGATCGCAATTGCCTGCCTCGGCTTGTTTGGGCTGATCACTTTCACTGCAGAACAACGACGAAAAGAAATCGGCATCCGGAAAGTGCTGGGCAGCAGCGTGAATGCCATCGTGCTCTTGCTGGCGCGCGACCTGCTGAAACTGGTGACCATCGCCATGCTTATCGCCACTCCCATCGCCTGGCTGCTCATGAATAATTGGCTGGAAGATTTTGCCTACCGGATCCATATCGGCTGGTGGATATTTGCCGTTGCCGGCTTCACCGGCCTGCTGATTGCCCTGATCACCGTGAGCATCCGGGCTATGAAAGCCGCCCTCGCCAATCCAGTCAAAAGCCTGCGCTCGGAATAATCGCACCCGTCGGGTGGCACCCGACGGGTAGACTGCCATCGCCCAAAGAAATCCGGTATAATGCATGGGCTGACCGACCACGTAAAATAACAATAGTGAAAATAAAACCACCTATTAATCAATCATTTATAAGCAAACCTCGCTTACTCCTTTTAAATGCTGGGGTTTGCGATAGCTATTGACCCCTCTCTACCCGTCGGGTGGCACCCGACGGGTGGGAGCCTTTTTTACTTTTGATTTTTTACTTTTGCCTTTTCCCCCTACCTTTGCCGTCCGTTAAAATCGATCATCATGAACGCTGTAGCATTTGTTCACGAGCAACTGACCCCCAAAAGAGAATTCCCGACTTTCAAAGCCGGTGACAATGTTACCGTTAACTATAAGATCGTTGAAGGTAACAAAGAGCGTATCCAGAGTTTCCGCGGCGATGTTATCAAACGCCAGGGCCAGGGTAATACCCAAACCTTCACCGTACGCAAGATATCCGACGGCGTAGGCGTGGAAAGGACCTTTCCCCTGTATTCACCCAACATCGACTCGATCCTGGTGACCAAAATCGGTAAGGTACGCCGTGCCAAACTCTACTTCCTGCGCGAACGCAGTGGTAAGAGTGCCCGTATCAAAGAAAAGAAAATGGCTGTTGCCGCTAAATAACCGAAGCCGCCGACAGGCGGCTTTTTCATGCCCGGAACCGCCGGCAGCCGGCCAAACATCTCGCCCCGCCATGTAAAACCCCGGTTAAACATACCCGGTAACCCGATTTTTCCCCGTTGCCTTTTGACTTTTCCCTACCTTTATCAACTCAAAATCTATTTAGCATGTTAACAGCTAATTCCCTATTGATGATCTCTATGCCTGGTGGTAGCGAGTGGATCCTGATCATCCTGGTTGTATTGCTCCTGTTTGGTGGCCGCAAAATACCTGAACTGATGCGTGG
>JAKPBL010000275.1 GCA_029778965.1 Bacteroidota bacterium | reverse complement strand
GCCCGGGCATGATCTGACCGCTGTCTTTCACACCCGCCATGCGTTTGAGCTTGCTCTCCAGCAGGTCGCCATAAGTACCTGTAATAGCGGCGATGGCGGCGATCGCAGCAGTATCCGCCAGCGGATAATGCAACCAGTGGGCCAGCGCCGTCATTGCGGCAATGGCGATAACGATGCCGCCAATAGTGCCTTCCCATGTCTTTTTGGGAGAGATGGCAGAGAAGGGTGTGCGACCGATCAGCGAGCCCACGATATACGCCATGGTATCGTTGATCCAGATCGTGAATATTATAGCCAGGGGCAGCACATAACCATATACCGGGTGAGCGCGCAGCAGGAGCATTAGTCCCCAGCTCAGTGAAATATACAACAGGCCGGCAATGGAATGCCTGATCTGCTTCAATTCGATCTGCCGGGCAAACAGCAATTCGGTTACCGGCAAAATAAACAGGCAAAGCAGGCAAAGCCACCAGCCGAGGGCATGAAAAGGCAACTGGCTGCAGTAGATCATAAAAAACCAGCCGGCAGCCATCACAGCATACCGGTGGAACGGGTTAATGGTGGCATAACCGGGATCGATGGCGGCGACAAGCCGCTGGTATTCGAACCAGCAACCGAAATGAATGATCGAAAAAAGAATAAAAAAGCTGAGTTGGTTCCAGAGTAAACCGGTCATCATAACCGCCACAAAAATCAGGGCGGAGGCTGCACGGGTCCGGAATGTTTTCCAGTTAAAAGCCATGCGGATATCGTTAAGGTTGCTGGTTTGACTGATTCGGTTTCTTCGCCGGCAACACCAGGTCATCGTCGGTATCGTACCACTCTCCATAGTGTGTTACCGATATCCGCTTCATATACCATACCAATGCCAGCACGGCCACCAGGCTGCCCACCACCAGCAATGGCGCAATCGACGCATTTTCCAGTTTATCGTAGCCCCACACATAATAAGCGGTTATCTGGACTGCGTTGTGCATGAAATGGGCGGCTACCGCGGGCCAGATGCTGCCGCTGTACCAGTACAGCATGCCCAGCAGCACGCCCAGTACCGCGCGCGGCAGAAAACCCAGCACCGAACCATGAAACAACGAGAACAGGCAGCCGGTTATCAGTATGCCCATCCATGGACGGGTCGTGATCTGGATGAATATTCGCTGCAACACCGACCGGAAAAAGATCTCTTCGCAAAAAGCAGGCAGCACCGCCAGCACCAGCAGCATCAGGAAGTATTCGCCCAGGTTCCTCATTTTCAAAATGGCCAGTGTAGCCGCCGTCAGCTTTTCTTCTGCGGTGCGGAGACTGTCTTCCAACGATTTCATTGAAGCGGGAAAATGCAATTGCTGGTTGATGCCCGCCAACCACATCGCCAGCGGAAAAGCGGCTATAATGAGCAGCACACCCAGCACTGTAAAATAAGCCGGTTGCGGTTTTTTAATGCCCAGGTAACGCCAGGGCCGCTGGTCGCTTTTATACGCGAAGAAAAACCCCGATACAAAAAACAGGGATATTGATAGCAACGCCTGCTTCAGCCGGTAAGCTGCCAGCATCCGGTCGTTGCCGAAATCGGGGTCTGTGAAATCGGCCGGTTTAAACCCGTACAGCCAGTTAACACCATACTCCACGCCCGTTCCCAAAATGATAATGGTACCGAAGGTTATCAGGCCGAAAACCATCAACTGCAGCCAGGCCGGCTTGTATTTCAGGTAAGTGATCACTGCTGCAAGATGCATTATCTTTGCGCATGATCAAAATTGGCCCCGTTTCCTTACCTGATTTCCCGTTGCTGCTGGCGCCAATGGAAGACGTAAGCGATCCGCCGTTTCGGGCAGTTTGCAAAGATAACGGGGCCGACCTGATGTTCACCGAATTCATCTCCAGCGAAGGGCTCATTCGCGACGCCATCAAAAGCCGGCAAAAACTCGACATCTTCGAAGAAGAGCGGCCTGTCGGCATCCAGATATTCGGGGGCGATGAAGAAGCGATGGCGCTCAGCGCGGAAATTGTTGATACTGTACACCCCGACCTGCTCGACATCAATTTCGGCTGCCCGGTTAAAAAAGTGGTTACCAAGGGCGCCGGCGCCGCGGTATTGAAAGATGTGGACCTGATGGTGCGGCTCACCGCCGCTTGTGTTCGATCGACCCGCCTGCCGGTAACGGTGAAAACAAGGCTGGGCTGGGACCACAACAGCATCAATATCATGGAAGTGGCCGAGCGCCTGCAAGACGCGGGCATTGCGGCATTGTCGATCCACGGTCGTACGCGCAGCCAGTTGTACAAGGGCGAAGCCGATTGGGAGCCCATTGCACGCGTAAAAGAAAATCCCCGTATTACCATTCCCATATTCGGCAACGGCGATATCGATTCGCCTGAAAAAGCCCTGCTCTATAAAAACCGGTACGGGGTGGACGGCATCATGATCGGTCGCGCCGCCATCGGTTATCCCTGGATCTTCCGCGAAATCAAACATTACCTGTCTACCGGTGATCACCTGCCGCCACCTTCGATCGAAGATCGCGTGGAGGTGATCCGCAAACACCTGTACCGCTCGGTCGATTGGAAGGGGCTGGTACCAGGCATCAATGAAATGCGCCGGCATTACAACAACTATCTCCGGGGGCTACCGAATATCCGCGAATACCGGCAGCAACTGGTCATGGCGCGGAGCAGGGAAGAGATCGATGATCTGCTGGAAGAAATCGGCCGCCGCTACCGGGGCTATGCGTTCGAACGGCCGAAGCCCGATGCCGCGTGGAGCTGTGAGCTGCAGCCGCCGGCCTAGCCAATGATCTTTTTAAACAGCGACAGCCGGCCGGCAAAAGGCGGGTACCTGAGCGAGGGGTCGAACCAGGTGGGTGTCTTCAACATCGATTTGCGGTGGGAAAACGTATCGAAACTGTATTTGCCATGCGCAACGCCCATACCCGACGCCCCCCTGCCACCGAAAGGCAGGTGGCTATTGGTAAACTGTAAACTGGCGTTGTTGATGCAGCCGGTGCCAAAGGGAACTTTTCCCGTCCAGTATGCCTGCTCTTCGGCATTTTCGCTGAACACATAAAAAGCCAGCGGATCGGGATGGCGCTGTATGATCTGCCAGGCTTCGTCGCGGTTCTGCACGGCCAGCAGGGGCAGGATGGGTCCGAATATTTCTTCATTCATCACGGCGCTTTCCAGCGCCGGCTGGTCGATCAGCGTAGGCGCGATATACCTTTCGGCGGCGTCTGCTTCGCCGCCATACACGATTTTTCCATCAGCAAGATAACCCTCCAGCCGGCTGAACTGCGCTTCATTGATGATCCTGCCGTAACCCGGTGATTGTTTTGCATTGTCGCCAAAGAACCGGCGGATGGCCCTGATCAGCGCTTCGGTCAGCATATCTTTTTTTGCAGCGTCTACCAGCACATAATCGGGCGCAATACACATCTGTCCCGCATTTGAGAATTTTGCCATCGCAATGCGCCGGGCAGCCACTTCGACGTTGGCGTGGGCGGTTACCATGCAGGGGCTTTTACCCCCCAGTTCGAGTGTAAGCGGCACCAGTTGTTCGGCCGCGGCCGCAAAAAGCCGCGCGCCTGTTCTTTTGCCGCCGGTAAAGAAGATATGATCAAAGCGAAAGCCGCTCATCATTTCGGGCACCACCACCGCGCCGTCGCCCTCTATATACAGCGCTTCATCGCGATCGAAAACCTGCTCCGTTATTTTTCGCATAACCGTAGCCGTTACAGGCGCCCATTCGCTCGGTTTCAGCACTACGGTATTGCCGGCAGCGACGGCGCCCACCAGCGGCCCCATCAGCAGCATAAAAGGATAATTCCACGGCGCGATGATCAGCACCACGCCCCTGGGCTCTTTAATAATAAAGCTGGAAGAAGGAAAATTCAGCAGGGTGGTGGAAACTTTCTCCGGCCGCATCCAGCGCCGCAGGTTCTTCAGCGCCAGCTTTATCTCTTCCAGCACAATTCCCAGCTCCGTTACATAAGCTTCTTCGCGGGGTTTGTGCAGGTCGGCATACAGCGCTTCGTAGATCTCGTGTTCGTGGCCGAGCAATGCTTCGCGAAGCGCTTTGAGCTTTTGTACACGCCATTCGGCCGAACGGGTTCTGCCCGATAAGAAGCATTGCCGAAGCGCCGGCAGGGCGGTGGAGATGGAAAGCATAATGATCAAATTACAAATATTTACTTTAGCGGTTCAATGAACGACGAACAGTTTATGCGGCAGGCCCTGGCTGAGGCCGAGAAAGCATTTGCCGCCGGCGAGGTGCCGGTGGGTGCGGTGCTGGTTATGGGAGGCCGCGTCATTGCACGGGGGCACAACCAGGTCGAGCAGCTCAATGATCCGACGGCGCATGCCGAAATGATAGCGCTTACTTCGGGCTTTAATTACATTGGTGCAAAATACCTGCCCGATGCCACGTTGTATGTAACGGTAGAGCCCTGCCTGATGTGCGCAGGCGCGCTGTACTGGGGCAAGCTGGGCCGCATTGTATGGGGCGCAGCCGATCCCAAAAACGGGCATGCCAGGATCACCGGCAATCATTCTCCTTTTCATCCCAAAGCAGTTACCAGCAGCGGCGTGCTGGCAGAAGAATGCGCTGCGCTGATGAAATCCTTTTTTCAGTCGCGCCGATGAGTTCGGGGGCCGGGAACAAATGCGCCGGACAGGGCTTGTTAATACGAACAGGTGTTCGTATTAACAAGCCTTTATTAATCTTAGCGGGCCGGGAGCCGTCAGAGTAGTACAAAACAACCCGACATGAAAAAAATACTACTCCTTGTACTCCCCGCCTTTCTGCTGCTGACCGCCTGCCACCGGGTTGTATATGCGCCCGGCGAAGTGATCGACGAATCGTACTGGCTGAACCGCGAGCGCGGCGTGGTACAATACAGCGACGCCTATTGCAGCTATTTCATGGTGGAGACCTATAACGGCTTTTCCATTCTGAAAGCCTATGGCTATGCCCCGGTTTCGAACGTGGTGCTGTATGGCAACCTGAGCCGCCCCGGCATGCAGACTTTTTACAACCGCACCGAGGGCTACCTGCTGCAGGCAGAAGTGAAAGACTACTGGCTGAGCTACTGGGATGCGGTGGACGGCATCAACTGGTTCTGCGGCCGGGAATGATCAAACTTTAATGCCTTAACGTTGTTTTAAAGCTGTTGGCATAATTTTATTGCCCGTAGTTTTGCTGGCCAGGCCAGATTTGTAACCAATTAAACAACATTAATATGGCATTCACGCTTCCCCCGCTCCCTTATGCAGCAAATGCACTGGAGCCGCACATCGACACCGAGACAATGAATATCCACCACGACAAGCACCACCAGGCGTATGTGGACAACCTGAATAAAGCCATTGCCGGCACAGCCAACGAAGGAAAATCGCTGGAAGCGCTGGTAGCCGCTGCCGGCAGCATTTCACCGGCTGTTCGCAACAATGGTGGCGGACACTGGAACCACAGCTTCTTCTGGGAAACCATGAGTCCTAAAGGCGGCGGTCAGCCGACCGGCGCGCTCGCCGACGCCATTAACAGCACCTTCGGTTCATTCGATGCCTTCAAAGAAAAATTCGCCGCCGCCGGCATGACCCGCTTCGGCAGCGGCTGGGCCTGGCTGATCAAAAAAGACGGCAAGCTCGAGATCAGTTCCACACCGAACCAGGACAATCCCCTGATGGACGTAGCCGAGGTCAAAGGCACTCCCCTGCTGGGTGTTGACGTTTGGGAACACGCCTACTACCTCAAATACCAGAACAAACGCGCCGATTACCTGGCCGCTTTCTGGAATGTGATCGACTGGAATAAGGTGGCAGAACGATTTAAATAAATCAGTTTATGGTTTATAGTCTGTGGTTTATGGTTGGGTCTCTGCGTGTGAGGCAAACTCCACTAGCGGCAGCAACCATAAACCACAGGCTATAAACCATAAACCATAAAAAACACTCATGAAACTCATTCATTTTTTGTTTGCCGCTGTTTTTTTGTTCTCTTGTTCTTCGCACCAGGCGCCTGGTAAAAAGGTGGTGGTTATGTCGAGTGGAAAAGTGACGGTAGCGGGCGATGTAGTTACGCTGGAACCCGGCACCCAGCACAATGAAACGCCGGTTACGCTGGCAGGTACAAAGCTGACGGTAAAAACCGGGGGCGACAGCAAAGATTATGAAGTGCCCGAAGCAGGCACCTGGCTGCTGAACCTGAAAAAAGACACCCTTATCGGCAGTATCCAGAACTATGGTGGCGAAAGCACCCGTGAAGGGAGCATCTCGCAGGAGGTAATGATGGAGCGGATGGACAGCCTGAAGGCATTGATGCAGGGTACAAATGTATCAGCCGCCAAAAAGAATCATTTTGCGGCGCCGGGCCAGCTCATCAAAATCAATGGAGAAGACAATACTGTTATCGTGGGCCCCTTTAAAGGCATCCCTGCATCGCTGACGCCAGACCATGCCGGGAAAACACCCGAAGTGTATAAATTCATCAGCAACAAAGACGCCCGCGAAACGCTCGACAAGCTCGAAAAATTATTGAAACAGTAAGTGGCTAAATGAATGGCACCCGGCCGCTAAGGCACGGGATCATGGCCGCTGCCGCCCCAGGGATGGCAGCGGCCAATTCTTTTCAGCGCCAGCCAGCCGCCTTTGAACAGGCCATATCTACGAAGCGCCTCCAGCGCATATTGCGAGCAGGTGGGTGTGTACCTGCATTTCGGGCCGAGCAGGGGCGATATGCCCCACTGGTAGAATCGTATCAGCGCGATGAAAGGCAATGCCAGCAGGTTCCGTAACGTCTTCATTTGTTTAACGGGTTTTCGGCAGTACCTGGCCGCGGCCCGCTTATTTTTTTGCCGATCTTTTCGAGGGCCTGGCCTACGGCCCGGTAAGCATCTTCAAAAGACAGGTGGCTGTTGCCGGTATAGATAAAGAACAGCAGCACCTGCCGATTGTTGTCACGCACCAGTTGATGCAAGCTGTTTTGCTGTAACCGGTATGCTTCGCGGCACCGTCGTTTTACCAGGTTCCGGTCTACGGCCCTGGCGAATTTCTTTTTGCTGACCCCCGTGCCGAACAGAACGCCTGCGGGTCGGTCGGGTGAAGCCGGCTGTACAGTAAAATACACGCGATAGGGACCGGCAGACAGTTTTTGTCCGCCGGTAAATAAAGCATCTATCAGCTTCCGGTGTTTCAGCCGCCCCGTGGCAGGCAGCCCGTATTTGGTCGCCATTCGCAATGGTTTCAATACAAAAATAGCTCCTGCCTTGCCGGCAGGAGCTATCAACAACATATATACGCAACGGGCACAGCCCGGCTTTTACTTCAGCTTGCTTTCGGAAGAAACCGTCAGTTTCTTGCGACCCTTTGCACGGCGGCTGGCCAGCACCTTGCGGCCATTGGCGGTCTGCATGCGTTTGCGAAAACCGTGAACGGTTTTGCGACGACGACGGTGCGGTTGAAATGTTCTTTTCATTTTAATTCGTTTTTTACCCT
>JAKPBL010000269.1 GCA_029778965.1 Bacteroidota bacterium | reverse complement strand
CGGATATTGTCCTTTCACGTCGCGGTCTTCACCGGGATCGATAGAGAGATTATACAGGGCCATCGGCACCCTGATCTCCGCATATTCACCAGGATACCGGTTGCCACCAATCGTAGCAGGCGGCCCATAGGTTTCCGAATCGGCTTCGAACACCAGCTTCCAGTTACCGCGCCGGATGGCTTTCAGGTTGTTCTTGCCACCATAATAGGCCAGTTCCTCACGCGGATTGAAGCCAGCGGGCGGAGAGGAAACAGCCGTGTTCAAAAACGGTGAAAAATCAATGCCGTCGATTTTCTTTACGGGCGCAGGCGCGCGGCAAAGGCCGGTCAGCGTCGGAAGCAGGTCCATATTGGTCAGCAGGTGATTATTCACCGTAGCCGCTGCGGTATGGCCCGGCCAACTGATGATGCAGGGCACTTTCACGCCCCCGTCCCAGGCCGTACCCTTGCCTTCCCGCAGTCCGCCGGTATTGCCGGCATGGTTACCGAACAGCAGCCAGGGGCCGTTGTCGCTGGTAAAGATCACTATCGTATTATCATACACTCCATTCTCTTTGAGCGCACGGATCACCTCGCCGACCGACCAGTCGACCTCTTCCATCATATCGCCGAACATGCCGGCCCCGCTTTTCCCTTTGAACCGGTTTGACACCCCCAGCGGAACATGCACCATCGAATGCGCGAAATAAAGAAAGAAAGGCTGCTTGCGATTGCGTTTGATAAACGATACGGCACGTTCGGTGTAGAGCGATGTCAGGCTGTCCTGCCCGCCAAAACCGGTGATGATCTTAATGGTCTTATTGCCGTCGATCAACGGCAACGGCGGGTATTGGGCGCGCCAGAAGCTGCTGTCTTTCCACCGCTCACCGTTGTAATCATAGGCCCACATATCGTTGGAATACGGTAATCCCAGGAACTCATCAAACCCGTTCTGCAGGGGCAGGAAAGGCTCCTTGTGACCCAGGTGCCACTTGCCCACCATTCCTGTCTGGTAACCTGCTTTCTTCAATAATTCGGCGATGGTTTCTTCATCGGGGTTGAGGGCAAATTTCGTGGTGTGATCGATCGCCCCCGAAATACCGATCCGGGTAGGATAGCAGCCGGTCATCAGGGCGCTTCGCGAAGCCGTGCAGATCGCCTGCGCCGCATAGAAATTGGTAAAGCGAATGCCATGTGCCGCCAGCAAATCGATCTGCGGCGTCTGATAAGGTCCGCCGCCATAGCATACCGGGTCGCCATAACCCATATCATCCATATTTATCAGTACGATATTCGGGCGGCCTTCGCCCCGACCTGTATTTGCTTTCTGCGCAACAGCGCTGCCATACCCGGTTGCGCTGCACAAGAACAGCCACAACAAAAGGCGCCGGATACTGTCTCTGTTCATATCGGTGATTTGCACTAAGGTATCAATTTGACACAACTCCGCCGACGATCGGGAGCGGAATCGTACATTAGCTGTTATGAAAGGTTTCTTTCACGGAATGCTTGCGTGGCTGCTGCTGGCAGTTACTCACGTGCAGGCACAACCGCCAAAGCCCGCGGGCGTATCGCCGGTCGACACCATCCGCTTCATGAGCGTAGCGATGAGAAAGGAAATGAAAGCCGTCGTGATACGGCCGGCCAGCGTGCCGCCCGCAGGCGGTTTTCCCGTTCTCTACCTGCTGCATGGCTTTGGCGGCAATTTTGCGCAATGGATCAGCAAAGTACCCGAGTTGCCGGCGCTGGCCGAACAATACGGCTGCGTAATCGTTTGCCCCGACGGCGGCAGGATGACATTGTATTTCGACAACCCCGTCGACAGCAGCTACCATTTCGAATCTTACCTGGTGAAGGAGTTGATACCATATATGGAAGCGCATTATACGGTTAATACGGACCGTCGTTACCGTGCGGTAGGCGGCCTCAGCATGGGCGGTTTCGGCGCTTTCTTTTTTGCCAGCCGGCATCCCGCTCTTTTTGCGGCGGCTTTCAGCCTGAGCGGGGCCATGAACGTGGACAAGCTGGCCAAATACAGCACCAAAGCAAGAAGCGGCGCCGACAGCACTTGCTGCAGCATTCAATGGAAACAACTGCGATCGAAAGACAGCGTGGCCCTGTCAATGGAATGCGGCACCGGCGATTACCTGATCGGCGCCAACCGTGAAACGCACCGGCAACTCGTGGAAGCGAATATCGCCCATGATTATACGGAACGGCCGGGTAAGCATGATTGGCATTACTGGCAGAACGCCATCCCTTACCAGTTGCTTTTTCTGAGACGCGGCTGGAACAATGCGCTTAATAACTGACGGTACCGTCGCGCACTTTCACTTTTTTCTTGCCCGCATTTTTTTTCTCAAACTCCAGCACTTCTTTGGGTTTGACGTCCTTGCGGTTCGCGGTGCGGCTGAGGGTATCTTTTGCCAGCGTCGGCGGGTCAAGGCTTTTATCGGCCTGGCCCAATCGCCAGAACTCTGTTTTGGTAATAAAGCCATCACTGTCGTAATACCGCCAGGTGCCATGCTTTATAGATGATCCCTCGTTTTTAACCACCACTTCCTGGTAGGTGCCGGGATGGTCCGGGTCTTCCACATCGAGCGTGTCGTATAGCTTATCGGGATTAAAGGCCCGCCAGCTTTCCTCGCGGGTAAGGTTACCCGAAATATTGAAGTATTTGCTTTCTCCGTCTTTGAAACCCCAGCGATAGTTCTCGATGGCGAAAAGGTCGCCCATCAGGTTGTATTTACGCCAGGTGCCTTCTTTCCGGTCGTCTTTGTATTCGCCTTCTTCTTCATAACCCGGTTCTCCGCGAACAGATTCAAAGCGGTTGATCCATTTCCCCTGCTTTTTCCCGGCCTTATCGACCCGGTTGAGGGTATCGCCCTTAACACCGATAATATACGATGGGGTTTGTGCCGATACAGTACCGGCGAACAGGCAAAAAACAGCAATGATCCAGCGCATGGTTTTCATATTGACACCGGTTTAACCACCACAAATATGCCGGAAATAGCCAGAGAAGAGAAAAATTTCAGCCACCGGCCGGCCGGAGCGGCTTATGAACGTGCCAGCAGGTACCTGATGGCCAGTTCATACCCCTGCAGACCGAGGCCGGTAATGGTGCCTGCGGCTTTGGCCGATACGTGCGAAAGCTGGCGGAAAGATTCCCTTGCGTGCACATTGCTGATATGCACCTCTACCACCGGTGCTGTAATGGCCGCAATGGCGTCGCCAATGGCTACGCTGGTATGGGTGTACGCCGCGGGGTTCAGCACAATGCCGTCGCTGTCGAAGCCCGCCTGCTGTAGGGCCGTAACCAGCTCGCCCTCAATGTTGCTCTGAAAATAGCTGAGCGCAAGGTGGGGGACTAGGGTTTTCAACGACTCGAAATAGCTCTCAAAGTCGGTCGACCCATATACGCCCGGCTCGCGCCTGCCGAGCAGGTTGAGATTGGGTCCGTTGATGATGGCAATCTTTTTCATGGCAGTTTATTTACCCGTCGGGTGGTACCCGACGGGTGGAATCAGGACTTGTTTTCCCGGATCATTTGCAGGAAGTCGTCGAACAGGTAGCGGCTGTCGTGCGGGCCCGGCGTGCTCTCGGGGTGGTATTGCACGGAAAAAGCCGGCTTGCCTTTGATCCGGATGCCTTCAATCGAATCGTCGTTCAGGTTCTGGTGGGTGATCTCGATGTGATCGGCTTTCCGCACCGCTTCAGGATCCACCCCAAAGCCGTGGTTCTGGGTAGTGATCTCGCACTTGCCGGTTACCAGGTTCTTGACCGGGTGGTTGAGCCCGCGATGCCCGTGGTGCATTTTAAAGGTCGGAATGCCGTGCGCCAGCGCCAGCAACTGGTGGCCCAGGCAAATGCCGAACACCGGTTTGTTCTCCGCTACGAGCGATTTCACCGTTTCCACGGCATAAGGCATGGCGGCGGGGTCGCCGGGGCCATTGGAGAAGAAATACCCGTCGGCATTGAATGCCCTGACCTGCTCCACCGGTGTTTTCGCCGGATGCACGCGAACAAAGGCGCCGCGGTCAACCATGCACTGGAGAATGTGTTCCTTCACCCCATAGTCCATCACGGCAATGCGGATGTCGCTGGCGGGATCGCCCCGCTCATAGCTCTCTTCGGTGCTTACCTGGCTGGCCAGCTCCAGTCCGTCCATCGACGGCGTTTCGGCCAGCAAGCGCTTCAGTTCATTCACATCGCTGATATCCGACGATATGATACAGTTCATTGCCCCCTTGGTGCGCACCAGGGTAGTGAGGGCGCGCGTATCGACACCCTCAATGGCAACGATATTATTTGCTTTCAGGTAGTCGTCAAGTGATCCGCCGGCCAGCCGGCGGCTGAACTGCTCTTCCAGGTTGCGGGCAATGATACCGCGCACTTTCACCGAACCCGATTCCACGTCTTCGTTTTTTACACCGTAGTTGCCGATGTGTACACTGTTCATGATGATGATCTGCCCGTAGTAGCTGGGGTCGGTGAATACTTCCTGGTAACCGGTCATGCCGGTATTAAAACAGAGTTCGCCGGTAGTGGTACCAATGGTGCCAAATGCCTGGCCATAATGAACCGAGCCATCTGCTATTACAAGTATGGCCTGGCGGGGAGTTGTATTAGGCATGGATAGGAGGGAAAATTTTCGCAAATATCACAAAAAAAAGCAGAATGGAAACCCATTCTGCTTTTATGTGGAAATCATTATTCACTTGTCTTATTCGGCTGCTTTTTCTTCGGTCTTTTCTG
>JAKPBL010000243.1 GCA_029778965.1 Bacteroidota bacterium | reverse complement strand
GGAGGCTTTTTTTTGGGGTACATCTGATGCGTCCTTCAGCGTTCTGTAAAACAAATGAGGGTAAACGTCCATCCCAGATTCCCCCATACGATCATGAAGGGTTGCTTTGCGGCAACCCGACTAAAATGATGCCAGATAAGTTGCCAGCGATAAAATGATGTATTTTAGCGCCTTAATCTTGTCCGGATATGAACCGTATGTATAAGATCGTGGCGGCTGCCGTACTGCTTATTGGTTTTTCCGCCTGCCAGAAGGAGATCAGTCTCGAAACCCCTATCACCGATCCTTCCAATCCCGGGGGAAACGGAAACGGGGGTTCCACGCAAACCCTTGCCGGCACGTATGACTTTGTAGGCATGGTGGCCAATGGAAGCTCTGCCGTACGTTACACCGAAATGGGTGTTACGGCAACAATTACCACTTATTTTGCGTACAGGACCACGAACAATGCAGGCACCTGTGTTTTCACCAGCAATCATATTACCACCAATGACTTGAAATACGACATCGACACCACCCTGCGGGTGGTTATGTCGGCGCCGGGTATGCCCAATCAGACGGAAACGGTACCCTTTCAGTATTCGATGGGGCCCACCAGCAGCGAGGGCGATTATGTATTAAAGGGAACTGATTCGCTGGTCACTTCTTCGGTGTT
Source organism: Bacteroidota bacterium (assembly GCA_029778965.1). Lineage (GTDB taxonomy): Bacteria > Bacteroidota > Bacteroidia > Chitinophagales > Chitinophagaceae > Flavihumibacter. Next base: position 2,139 of record JAKPBL010000243.1, on the reverse strand, counting down.
GTTCAGCGGCGAAGACCTGCCCAGCGGTACATTGCCCGGCTCCTCTTCCGCACATATCGGCTGGTCGGGTGATACCCTGCTGCTTACCTCCGGTGTAAAAGGCACATACAGCCAGGTGATAGAAGGCACGCCGGTGACCCAGATCGTCGATATCAGCACAACCATGAAATTCAAAAAAAAGTAGGCCGTAGCCTACTTTTCTAATTCTTTGCCTGATCAGTGGCGACCGGGTCTGCGGTCGTGGTGGTCATTCCTGCCGTAGCGGTCGTCGTGACGGCCATCCCTGCGGTCGTAGCGATCGTTGCGGCGACCTGGATAAACGGCGCCGGGACGGGGGCGGGGTGCATCCCTGATCACTACCTGGCGACCATCCCAGCCGCGGTAAGAGTGGTAGTGATTCCTGAAATAGTCGGCGCGCAGGTAAGGATTTGGTTCGTTGATCACCACCTTGTAACCGTTGTACAAGTCGAAGTTGCGGTAGCGGGCGGGCAGGCTGGCAGCAAAGCACCAACGGTCACGATCCATGTATACAAATTGCTGGCGGGGTATATTGTAGTATACATCGATGTCGGGCATGTAATAATACTCCGCGTAGTTGTATCCGGCAGGCCCCCACATCGGCTGTGAACCGATGTTCACCTGAACCCCTACGCGCACCTGCGATTGGGCAGGCATACATGCAACCAGAAGACCCAGAACTGTCAGTGTAGTAAGTAGCTTTTTCATAATGGGCTGTTTTGCTTATTGGACATGCTAACAGCCGTTAGGATTAACCGGTGATTGCTAAAGAATTGCAAAGATGAAATTGCTTACAACACCAGTTGCTGAAACAGGTCGTTCACGGTCTTCTCCAGGTCGTCGCTGAAACCTGCATGTACTTTGGAAGTTTGTACAATGGTGCTGCGCGTGGCCGTAAGCCAGCGAAAGCGGCTGGCATGATCCATGGCGCCGATGGGTCCGCCTTCGCCGGCGCCTGTGCAGACTTTCTCGAAAGAGCGCAACTGCACCTGGAGAACCTCGATATCCAACGCCGGGTCAAAGGCCAGTAATTTGCTCATATCGGTTTGCACGCGGGCGCGCAGAAAGGCAGGCCGCTTGCAAAAAACAATGACGCCGATGTTCATGAATTCTTCCCGCTCCACCCGCGGCACAAACCGTATTACGGCATATTCAAACAAGTAGGCTGCGGGCATGTTGTGCTTCTTTTACAAAGATGGATGAATGTTCCAGCCGGCCGGTAAGGAAATCGATATATATCCGGCGAACCTCAGCTTCAGTTTGTTCGTCATACCCCTCCTGCAGCCATGCCGCAGGCACCATGTTCACTATTTCGGTTATCCGTTCGCGTGAGAAGATTTGCTTCATATAATGGTCGGCCGCTTCGAGGTCGGTTGCCAGCGGCAGCAGCACGTGGTCTTTAATGGCGTTAAAGGGTCGTAACGTATAGTCGTTCCAGTTAGTCCAGTTGTGGTGGAAGTAGAGGGCGGCGCCGTGATCGATCAGCCAGGGTTCGCGGTTCCAGTAAAGCAGGTTCGTGTTTTTAAAAGTGCGGTCCACATTCATGATCCAGGCATCGAACCATACCAGCCTGCTCGCCGTTTCCGCATCGGCTTTACGGCTTACGGGATCATAGGTAATCGATCCGCCCAGGTAGTGAAGGCCCAGGTTGAGGCCGACACTTGCTTTCAGGAGGTCTTGTATTTCTTCATCGGGTTCGGTGCGACCGAACGCTTCGTCGAGCTGGGCCAGCACCATCTCGGGCATTTTAAAGCCGGCCAGCCGCGCCAGCTCTCCGCCGATCAGCTCGGCCACCAGGGCCTTGGCCCCCTGGCCGGCGCCGCGAAACTTCAGCACGTACAAAAAGCCGTCGTCGGCTTCTGCTATGGCGGGCAGCGAGCCGCCTTCCCGCAGCGGTGTTACATACCGCGTAACTTTTACTTCCCGGGGTGCTGAAAGATTAAATTCGACCATTGGCGGCAATCTACATAAAAGCCGAGAAAGCTGGTAAACAGGTATTTAGCGCCTCCGGGGAAAATCATCGTAGTTTCCCGCGTAAAACCACCTAGGCGCCTTGCCACGGGCAGGCTAGTTTTGTGCCTGTTCCCTGACCGGAATGCCGGATTGTTGAAAAACCCGATT
>JAKPBL010000235.1 GCA_029778965.1 Bacteroidota bacterium | reverse complement strand
AGGAATTCTACATAAACCAGTAAATTCTCTGCCAGAAGAGAGCGATCCAAAATCCCATTTCTTTGTCTGTTTTCAATCAATCCCGCTCCACCGTTATTCGTCTGATCATTGCCGGTATTTTCCTGGCAATCATAGCACAGTTGGTAAATCTCCAGTTGGTGTCGAAGAAGTATGGACAACTGGCGATGGACAATGCCGTTTATCCGAAAGTGAAATACCCCGACCGGGGCATTATTTACGACCGGAACGGGAAGGCCATTCTTAACAACACGATCATGTACGACCTGGAGGTGACTCCCAACCAGGTGAAGGGCGTGGACACTGCTTACCTGTGCCAGTTGCTGGAGATAGATACCGTCGAATTCAAAAAACGGATCATCACCGCCATTGTCAAGAACGGACGCTACCGGCCGAGTATATTCGAAGACCTGCTGCCGCCGATGGTACACGCCCGCCTGGAAGAGAATATTTTCAAATTCCCCGGCTTTGCCCTCGTGGAAAGACCCGTGAGAACCTACCCGTTCCAGGCAGCGGCCCATATCATGGGATATATCGGCGAAGCCGACTCAAACATTATCCGGCGATCCAATAATTTTTACCGCCTCGGCGATTTTGTGGGCAGAAGCGGCCTTGAGCAAACGTATGAAAAGGTGCTTATGGGCAAGCGCGGCGTGGAGTACATGATCAAAGACAACAAGAACCGCCTGGTCGGGAAATTTGAAAATGGTGAATTTGATACGGCGGCGATCGCCGGGCGCAACCTGCGCACTTATATCGATATCGAAGTGCAGCAACTGGCCGAAAAGCTCCTGACGAATAAAGTGGGTGCGGTGGTGGCCATTGAACCCCAAACCGGCGGTATTATCGCCATGGCTTCCGGTCCGCATTTCGATCCCAACCTCCTGACAGGACCCGACAAGCAAAAGAATTTCAACAAGCTGTTCCTCGACGTGAGCAGCCCGCTGCTGAACCGCGCCATCAAAGGGCAGTATCCGCCGGGCTCCACCTATAAGCCCCTCGGCGCCCTGGTAGCGCTCGACGAAGGCGTGATCAATTCGAATAGCGGCATTGCCTGCAGCGGCGTTTACCTGGGCTGCCGGAGGCCGGTGAAATGCACCGAGCATTGGGCCGGACATGCCGCGAATCTGCGATTGGCCATCGCCTGGAGCTGTAACTCTTTCTTCAGTAATGCCTTTCGTCTTACCGTCGATAATCCCGCTGATGGCAACGCACGAAAAGGACTGATGCGCTGGCACGATTATCTTACCCGCTTCGACCTCGGACACCGCACCGGGGTTGACCTGCCGAGTGAAGACGGCGGGAATGTACCCGATACCGCAGCTTATGACAAGGAATACCGCGGCTCATGGAATTCCTGTACAATGGTTACCATTGGTATCGGCCAGGATAAGCTGCTGGCAACGCCCCTGCAGATGGCCAATTCGATCTGTATCCTGGCCAACAAGGGATACTTCTATACGCCGCATTTTGTACAAAAGATAGACGGCGAAACCGAGACAGATACCCTTCTTAACAAGTTCAGGCGCAAGAACGAGGTGCTTACGCACATATCGAACGACACCTATGAAACCGTACTGGCGGGTATGCAGGATGTGGTGGACTTTGGTACCGCCAAAGTGGCCCGCGTGCCGGGCATCGCGGTTTGCGCCAAAACCGGTACGGCCGAAAACTACCGGATGATCGACGGTAAGCGAACCAAACTGAAGGATAACTCGATGTTTGTGCTGTTCGCGCCACGCGAGAATCCTAAAATTGCCATTGCCGTGGTGGTGGAGAATGCGGGCTTCGGCGCAACCTGGGCCGGACCGATCGCTTCGCTGCTGATGGAGAAATACCTGAACGATACCCTGCGCACCGAAAGGCTGAAAGAAGTGGAGCGGGTGGCTTCGGCCAATCTCATGCCGGCCTGGCTGACGCGCGAACAGTTCAAGGCAGATTCTGTAAGGGCTTACAACTGGTTCCGCCAAACCCGCGATACCAGCGTGATCAGGAAATTTCTGC
>JAKPBL010000206.1 GCA_029778965.1 Bacteroidota bacterium | reverse complement strand
TCGAGAAGCTGCTGTATCTGGTAGTTTTCGGGCAGATCGAACAGCCGGACACCATTGAACTCCGAATCGAATTTCAGTACGATCGATTTAACGGCGTCTTCGGGGCGGGCGTGTTGATCGTCGTCGTTGTTGTGCCAGTGATGCGGCAGGTTTTTCCCCACCAGCACCATATCGCTGCCTGTAAAGCTGCTGATATGATTGCCGATAAAACGAGAGCCGCTGCCTTTTAAAATAGCCGTCAGCTCGTATTCGTTGTGAAAATGATAAGGTACCGTGAACCCCGGCCGTATTCTCTCTTCGATGCTGAAGGAGTAATTCGAAGAATGGATATTTTTTATGTGAATGGGTTTCATGATCGGCCGGCAATCGTTGCTACCGCAATCTAACAAAAAAAAACAATAAAAGCCTTTGCGGCGCAACCCTGCGTACACGGCAAATATAGTAGTCGTTTTTGCAAATTATGAAGCGCATAATGGGAGGAAATATGAGGTTATTTGCCTGTATGGATGCCTGGCATCCGCTTGCTCATATAGCAGAAACGAACTATGGAAGGAATTAAAAAGAGATTATATAAAGGCGACACCGTTATCGGTACTTTTTTAAGCCTGGGAAATCCCGTTACCACTGAAATGATCGCGCAGGCCGGCTTTGACTGGGTCGTTATCGATCTTGAGCACGGGCTGGGCGACGAGCAGGCAGCGCTTCACCAGTTGCTGTCGGTCAAAAATTCGAATACCACGGCGATCGTGCGGGTGGAAAGCTGCCATAAGCAGCGTATTCACCGTGTGCTTGATTTTGGCGCCGGCGGTATCATGTGCCCGCGCGTCGATACAGCCGATGATGCCGCTTTGGTGATCAAAGCCATGCGTTATCCGCCGGAGGGTATTCGTGGTGTGGCCAAGATGATTCCCGTTGCAGCCTATGGCCTGCAATTCGATGACTATCGCCGTGCCACCGAAACCGATTTGCTGGGCGTTATCCAGATCGAAACAAAGTCGTCGTTAGAGCACCTCGATGCGATTGCAGCCGTAGACGGCGTGGACGTATTGTTTATCGGTCCTTCCGACCTGTCGATGTCGCTCGGCATTTTCGGGCAGACCGATCATCCTGTTTTTCTACGCACGCTGGACTCGGTGGTGAGGGCGGCCGGGAAGGCCGGAAAGCATACCGGCATTTTGATCGGCGACCCCGCCGAAACAAAAAAATACATCGATCTCGGCATCCGTTGCATCGCCTGCGGCACCGAAGCCGGCTTTTTAATGAAAGGCGCCCGGGCAACGGTCACCAGTATGCGACAGGTGACCGGTGCTTTATAAGTTTTCCGCAATTGTTTCAAACCCACCATATGACACCCCCCGGTATCGGATTTATCGGCCTCGGCATCATGGGCCTCCCTATGGCCGGTAACCTGCTGAAGGCGGGTTATTCCCTGTTTGTATATGATATCAACCCTGCTGCGGTGCAGCAGATGGCGGCGCGCGGTGCGATGCCCTGCGCTTCTCCGCGGGCCCTGGCTTCCAGTGCCGGTATCATCATCTGTATTGTGCCCGATTCCCCGCATATCAGGGAGGTTGTTTTCGGCGAGCAGGGCGTAGCCGCCGGCATCAGCGCCGGCAAATTGTTTATCGATATGTCGACCATCGACGCCGCCACCGAAAAAGAAATACATGCCTGCCTGAAAGAAAAAGGCGCCGACAGCCTGGATGCGCCGGTATCGGGCGGACAAACAGGCGCCGTTGAAGCCATGCTGTCGATCATGGTGGGCGGCAGTGCCGCCGCCTTTGAAAGGGCCCTGCCGCTGCTGCAGGTGATGGGTAACAAAGTGAACCACATGGGCGGTATTGGCGCGGGGCAGATCACCAAATCATGTAACCAGATCGCAACGGCGCTCACCACGCAAGGTATTGTGGAAGCGTTTACGCTGGCCGGCAGCGCGGGCATTGATCTCGCCCGCTTGCGCGAAGTGATGATGGGCGGCTTCGCGAACAGCCGCGCACTGCAACTGACCGGCGAAAAGATCGTGCGCAAGGATTTTTCGCCCGGCTTCAAGCTGCAGCTTTACCGGAAGGACCTGCGCATAGCCCAGACTGTTGCAGCCGAAGCTTCCCTGCAACTTCCGGGTACCCGGCTTGTGTACGATGAGATGGATACCCTGGTCAACGATGGCAAGGCCGATCTCGATTTCAGCGCGCTTGTACAAATTTTTGACAAACCCCAAGGATAATCTGCATACAATGACCACTATCCAAAAAGTTTTTATCTCAGAGCCGATCGACGAACGCGGCATGGCCATCTTGAGCGATAAGGTGGAAGTGATGCTGGCGCCCGATACCCGCAAGGAAACGGCGCTGGCGCTGATAGGCGATGCCGACGCCGCTATACTGCGCGCTACCACCCGTTTTGACCGCGATGTGATCTGCGCCGGCGCCAAGCTGCAGGCAATTGTGCGAACAGGTATCGGTGTCGACAACGTAGACCTGGAATTTGCCGGCAAAAAAGGCATTTATGTTTGCAATACACCCGGCACCAACGACGAAACCGTAGCCGAGCACGTAGTAGCCATGGTAATGGCGCTTTCCAAACAGGTGATCAGGATGGATCGCGCTGTTCGTGCGCAACAATGGCACGAGCGGTTTTCGCCGCGGCAGCGCGACGTCAAGAATAAATTGCTCGGCATCATCGGGTTGGGTAAAACCGGTCTTGCCACCGCCCACTTCTGTACCAACCTGGGCATGAAGGTGATCGCCTATGATCCTTATGTTGCCAATCCATTGCCCGATGTGCGGCAAACCGACCGGCTCGAAGAAATATTCAGCACGGCAGATTTCGTGAGCCTGCATTGTCCGTCAACTCCCATTACGCATAAAATGGTGGGACAGCAATACCTGGCGATGATGAAGCCTTCCGCCTGCCTCATCAATGCATCCAGGGGCGACCTGGTAGAAGAGGAAGCCCTGGTGCAGGCGCTGGCGGCAGACAGCATAGCCGGCGCAGCCCTCGATGTATTTGAGCAGGAACCGCTGCGGGCGGATCATCCGCTGATGGCTTTTCCGCAGGTCATCCTGTCGCCGCATGTTGCGGGCTCCACCAAAGAATCGAACGAGCGCATCGCTACCGCTGCCGCGCAGGCGGTGATCGACACCCTTACGGGGCTGGTGCCGAAGCATATCTGTAATCTCGATTTCTTTCCCGCCGATAAAAAAGCAAAAGTGCTGCATGACCCAAAATATTCATTTAGCTGATGTGCCCGTCAGGTACCGGCCCGATGTGTGTATCGTCGGCGCCGGTGCAGCCGGTGTTTCGGCAGCCGTGGCGGCAGCCCGCTGCGGGTTGTCGGTGCTGGTCGTGGAGCGTTACGGCTTCAGCGGCGGTGCCGCGGTAGCGGGATTGAGCGGTACCATCTGCGGGCTATTTGGCAGCGGCGCCCGGAAGGAGCAGATCGTATTTGGTTTTGCCGATGAATTTTACCAGGCGTTGAAACGCTGTAACGGTGTTATACCGCCGGTGCCTTTCGGCAAAACGCTGCTGGTGCCGCACGATGCTTTTTCATGGAAAAGAACGGCCGACGATCTGCTGGCCGGCCATCGCTGCGAGGTATTGTACCATACCTGTTTTCTGCAAGCCTATACGAACGAAGAGGGCCATATCACCAGTTTATTGCTGAAGGGGATGGAAGGCCTTTTTCTCGTGCAGCCGCGTTTTGTGATCGACGCTTCAGGCGACGCCGAAATAGTCAATGCCGTTGGCGGCGCCACCTGGTACGGTGATAACGGCAAAGTGCAAACGCCGACCATGATCTTCAAAATGGGCAATGTGAACATGGCTCGTTTTCATCAACTCGACCCTGAAAGCATCCATGAGAAAGTAGCTGCAGCGCATAAGGCAGGCCGTTACAACCTGCCGCGGCATCACGTGTATATTTTCCCGCTGCCGCATTCGGGTGAAGTGCTTTGCAATATGACGAAGATCACCTGGCCCGACGGCCGCACGCCGCTGGGCACTTCTTCGGCCGATATGAGCTTCG
>JAKPBL010000191.1 GCA_029778965.1 Bacteroidota bacterium | reverse complement strand
AGGATCAGGGCAGCAATGAGTGAGAAGCCTAACACATAGCGCATGCTGCCGTTCGGTCCGATTTCATATTCCAGGTTCGATTGCAGATGAATGCTGGTAATTGGCTGCAGCTCCAGCCGGTAATCGGCTTTTCCGGCTACTTTTTCCAGTTCGGCTTTCAGGTTCTTTTCGTAAAACGACGGCAGCTTTGCATTTACCGTTGCAATTGTCGACGCATCTTTCAGCAATACATAGGTGTATAAATAAGCATTTCCCCATGCCGGATCGTTGTTTGGCGCCATGCGGCGAATACCGCTAAAGCTGAAATGGGAATTTGCCGGTACGTCTTCTATCACGGCGCTTACCGTTACGTCGTCGTTGCCGCCGAAGGAAATGATCTTGCCAACCGCAACGGAAGGGTCCCCGAATATTTTTATCGCCAGCGATTGCGTAATAGCGATGGAGTTCAGGTGATCAAGCGCATTTGTGTTTCCGTATAGGAACGGGAAATCGAACACTTTGAAAAAGCTGCTGTCGGCAAATAGTATATCGTTGACCTTGATGTGCTTTTCGCCGTAGGTGATAGTGCCGCCGCCTTCTGCATCGATCCGTACGGTTTCTTCTATTTCCGGGAATGCGTTTTTGATTGCCAGCGCAAAAGGTGGCGATGTAAGCGCCAGGTGGAAGTTGCCGCCATTCCATTCGGCATGCTGCGCCACCCTGAAAACCCGGTCGGCATGCCGGTGGTAACGGTCATAACTAAGTTCATTGCCCACATAGAGCATAATTAACCAGCAGGCCGCGAGCCCAATCGCCAGTCCGCCGATATTGATGATCGAAAATGTCTTATTGCGGATGAGGTTCCGCCAGGCGGTCTTGAAGTAGTGCCGGATCATCGTATTGAGTCAAAAGTTAATAATTTTTTACCCGTCAGGTCGCACCCGTCAGGTGCCACCCGACGGGTGCGACCTGACGGGTTATTCCGAGCGCAGGCTTTTTACCGGGTTGGCGCCAGCGGCCCTGAAGGCCTGAAAGCTGACGGTAAGCAGGGCGATGACCACGACCAATACTGCCGCCCCTGCAAAGATCCATAGCTGCAGATTCACCCGGTACGGAAAATGCTCCAGCCATTTATTGCCGGCCATCCAGGCGAGCGGCGAAGCGACCACCAGGGCGATCAGCACCAGCCAAAGGAAATCACGGCTCAGCATGGTTGCCAGGTGGTTGGTGGAGGCGCCGAGCACTTTGCGCACACCGATCTCTTTCACGCGCCTTTCGGCCGATAACACTGAAAGCCCGAACAAACCGATGCAGGAAACGAAGATCGTGAGCACGGAGCCGAACAAAATGATCTGCTTCCATTTGGCGATGTCGTCGTAGGCCCGCCGGTTGGCTTCATCCTTGAATACATAGTCATAGGGACTTACGGGATAAAACGACGTAAAGGTTTTGCGGATCCATTTCAGACTTTCTGCCTCGGTGCCGGGTTTTATTTTAATATGATAGTTGCCGAACTGGTTATCCACCTTCATGGTAAACAATTGCGGACTTATTTTCTCATTCAGGTTCAGGAAATGATAGTCTTTCACCACTCCGATGACCCGGTAAATTTCATTGTTGTTGTACCAAAAATTCACGGTTTCACCGATCGGGTTTTTCCAGCCTGCTTTTTTTACAAACGATTCGTTGACGATCACCGAGGTCGCTGCATCGGCGGGATGATCGCTGGAAAAATTCCTGCCTGCCACCAGGGGGATGTGCAGCAGCGGAATATAGGCTTCATCGACCGTTTCATAATGGAAGCCAAGGGTGGAATCGTTGCTTATCCGGGCGCTGGTGAACCAGTTGCCTTCGTTCTTTGCTGCGACACCCGCTATATT
>JAKPBL010000188.1 GCA_029778965.1 Bacteroidota bacterium | reverse complement strand
ATCGCTTCGCCGTAAGCCACTTCGATGGCGTCTTTCACGCTTTCGCTGATCGTCGGGTGGGGGTGGATGGCATTCAGTACCTCGTGGTAAGTGGTTTCCAGCTTGCGACCCAGTACGGTTTCGGCAATGATTTCCGTTACATTGTAACCGATCATGTGCGTACCCAGCCATTCACCGTATTTGGCGTCGAAGATCACTTTCACGAAGCCTTCCGGCGCACCGGCAGCAGAAGCCTTGCCTGATGCGCTCAGCGGAAACTTGCCCACCTTGATTTCATAACCCGCTTCCTTAGCTGCTTTTTCGGTGTAACCCACAGAAGCGATCTCGGGTGTGCAGTAAGTACATCCCGGTACATTGTTGTAATCGAGCGCTTCGGGCTGGTGGTTGTATTTCTTTTCGGCGTAGGCGATGCTTTCGATGCAAATAATGCCTTCCTTAGACGCTACGTGCGCCAGGGCCTGGCCCGGCACGCAGTCGCCGATGGCATAAATGCCCGGTACATTTGTTTTATAGAATTTATCAACGACGATTTTGCCTTTTTCGGTTTTGATGCCGTTTTCTTCGAGGCCGATGCCTTCGATATTGGCAGCAACGCCCACGGCGCTTAACAGCACGTCGGCTTCGAGGGTAACTTCTCCGCTGGCAGTTTTCACTTTCGCTTTCACGCCATTGCCGCTGGTATCAACGCTTTCCACGTTTGCATTGGTCATGATCTCGATGCCCTGCTTCTTGTATTGTTTTTCGAGTTCTTTGGAGATATCATCGTCTTCAACGGGCACCACTTTCGGCATGAACTCAACGATGGTTACCTTCGAACCCATGGCGTTGTAAAAATAGGCGAACTCCACACCGATGGCGCCGCTGCCCACCACGATCATGGATTTGGGCAACTGGGGCAATACCATCGCTTCCCGGTAGCCGATCACTTTTTTGCCATCCTGCTTCAGCGCGGGCAATTCGCGGCTGCGGCCGCCGGTGGCGATTACGATGTGTTTGGCTTCTACGGTTTCCTTGCTGCCGTCGGCTTTGCTCACTTCCACCTGGCCTTTGCCTTTGACCTTACCGAAGCCCATGATCACATCGATCTTGTTCTTCTTCAGCAGGAACTGAACGCCCTTGCTCATTTTATCGGCCACACCGCGGCTGCGTTTTATCACGGCGTCGAAATTGGGCGATCCCGATGCTTCGATGCCGTAATTCTGCGCGTGCTTGATATATTCCATTACCTGGGCGCTTTTCAGCAGTGCTTTGGTAGGAATACATCCCCAGTTCAGGCAAATACCGCCGAGGCTTTCTTTTTCTACAATAGCTGTTTTGAACCCGAGCTGAGCGGCGCGGATGGCGGCCACATAACCACCGGGACCACTGCCAATCACCAAAACATCGTATGCCATATTGTTCGTTTTAAAATGTGTATAGTTCAGTTTACGAGCGACGAATCTACTTCAGTGTACCGACATAGCCAAACGGGTCAGCGGTTGGCGTCGTTCATCCTGATGCGGCGGCCCTTATAGGTTTTTCCGTCGATCGATTTGATCATTTTGGAGGCGGCGTTCTTATCTATCTCGATCCAGCTATTCATTTCCTTCATATCGATGCGACCCAGCACTTCTTTGCGCAGGTCGCTCATATCGAGAATGAACTGCAAAAAGCTGGCCTTGTAAAAGCCGTCTTTGGTGCCCAGGTTTACGAACAACTTGGTCAGGTTACCCGCCGCCGGGGCCTGGAAGCGCGTAGTGCCGGGGTCGCCGCGACGACCCTGGTCGCGTGCGCCGGCGTCACGCAGGGAGGTGCGGGTGCGGCGATCGTCGCGCAGGTTCAGGTCTTCTGCATTTTCATAATATTTCAGGAAACGGTCGAATTCGGTAGCCACCACTTTCTGCAATATCTCTTCCTTGCTTACCTCGGCAAATTTTTCCATCAGGGTGGGCACATAGGCCTCGTACTGGCCATGGCTGATATCGGTTTGCAGCAGGCGATCCATGAATGAGAAGAACTGCTTGCGGCAAACATCTTTCCCGCTGGGAATTTCCAGCCGGTTGAAAGGCGATTGTACCATTTTTTCTATCTGCCGCAGGCGGAACAGCTCACGGCTATGCACAATCGACATGCAGATGCCGGTATTGCCGGCCCGGCCGGTACGACCGCTGCGGTGAGTATATACCTCAATATCATCGGGCAGCTCATAATTGATGACGTGGGTGATGCCGGTTACATCTATGCCGCGGGCCGCCACGTCGGTCGCAATCAGCAACTGCAGGGTCTTGTCGCGAAACTGTCCCATCACCTTATCGCGCTGCCCCTGGGTAAGGTCGCCGTGCAGGGCGTCGATATCATATCCTTCCCGGGTGAGCTTCTCGGCTATTTCCTGCGCATCGGCCTTGGTGCGGGTAAAGATGATGCCGTACATGCCGGGATTGAAATCGATCAGCCGCTTCAGGGTCTCATAACGGTTCTGCGCAGCGGTAACATAGTACTGGTGATCGATGTTCTTATTAGCCGTGTTCACTTTGCCCACCTGCACCTCTTTCGGCTCGTTCATGTATTTCTTGCTCACGCGGCGGATCTCCGGCGGCATGGTGGCGCTGAACAGCCAGGTGCTTTCCCGGTTGGGGGTATTCTTGAGAATGAACTCGATATCGTCCTGGAAACCCATGTTCAGCATTTCATCGGCTTCATCGAGCACCACGTATTTGATCTGCTCCAGGTTCACCGCTTTGCGTTCGATCAGGTCGATGAGCCGCCCCGGTGTGGCTACCACCACCTGTACGCCCCGCTTGATGTCGCGGATCTGGGCGCTGATGGACGTGCCGCCATATACTGCGACCAGGTGAACACCGGTCATGAATTTCTTGAACAGCTCCATTTCGTTCACGATCTGGATACAGAGTTCCCGGGTGGGGCATACGATGAGGGCCTGGGGGTATTTATCGCCGCTGCTGATAAGCTGTAGGAGGGGGAGGCCAAAGGCAGCGGTCTTACCCGTGCCCGTTTGCGCGAGGCCGATCAGGTCGGTAGTACCGGCCAGCAGCACCGGGATCGCTTTTTCCTGGATGCTGGTGGGGGTAACAAACCCTAGTGCCGATGTTGCTTTTACCAATCTCTCGTCTAAACCACGCGCTTCGAAAGTAATCATGTGAAAAAGTTGCGCAAAGGTAGGATATTGCGGCCATGAAACTGGATATTCTGGCCATTGGCGTACACCCCGACGACGTGGAGCTCGGCTGCTCGGGTACGATCATCAACGAAGTTAAAAAAGGGAAAAAAGCAGGTATTATCGATCTTACCCAGGGGGAACTGGGCACCCGCGGTACCATTGAAACCCGTTACCGGGAAGCCGCCGCCGCCGCCGCGATCATGGGTGTATCGGTACGGGAGAACCTGAAAATGCGCGACGGTTTCTTTGCCAACGACGAGCAGCACCAGTTGCAGCTCATCCGCGCTATCCGCAAATACCAGCCCGACATTATATTGGGCAATGCGCTGGAAGACCGCCATCCCGACCACGGCCGGGCGGGCAAGCTGATCGAAGAAGCGGCTTTTCTCGCCGGACTGGCAAAAATTGAAACCCGCGACGAAGCGGGGGCGCTGCAGCCCAAGTGGCGGCCGAGGTACGTGCTGCAATACATACAGGACCGGCTGCACGAACCCGACCTGGTAATCGATATCAGCCAGGTATTTGAGCAAAAAATGCAGTCGGTAGAGGCATATGCTACCCAGTTCTTTTCGCCGGCAGCCGAGGCGGGCGGCCCGCAGACCTATATATCCACCCCCGATTTCCGGGAGGCCATCGTGGCGCGGGCGCGGCTCATGGGAAAAAGGATCGGGGTCAAATACGCGGAAGGGTTCCGCTCGCAGAAGTCGATCGGCCTCAGCACGCTCGGTTCGCTGATTTTGGTCGAAACCTGACGTTAATTTTACCGTTTCGACTGACCAAGATCATAAGCCGGGCCGATTATTTCAGTAACTTTGCGTATCTGAAAACAGACCTACTTGAATCGCATGGCTACACCCAAATTTGCACAATCGGCACAATCATTTCATGCCGAGCTGAAAAAAAGGATCAATAATTATTTCGAAGAAAAGGGAAATGCAACCACCGGGAACCTGACGTTGTACACCAAGGCGGCAATATTGCTTGTTGCCTTCATATTTGTGTATGTACACCTGGTGTTCTTCACCCCCAACTACTGGGTTGCCGCGTTTGAATGCGTTTTGCTGGGCGGCATTGTGGCCGCTATCGGCTTTAACATCATGCACGACGGCGCACACGGCAGCTTCAGCAAGTACAAATGGGTGAACGTAATAGCCGCTTTTTCCCTGAACATACTGGGCGGCAGCAGCTTCATGTGGAATGTGAAGCACAATGTGATCCACCATGCCTATACCAATGTTGACGGTATGGACGATGACATAGACATCCAGCCCTGGATGCGCATGAGCACCACGCAAAAAAAATACCGGTTGCACAAATACCAGCACCTGTATTTCTGGTTCCTCTATTCGCTGCTGTACATCATGTGGATCTTCGTGCTCGATTATACCAAGTATTTCACCAGCCGTATCGGCGCCATGCCCCTGAAAAAAATGCATTTCTGGGATCATGTCAATTTCTGGGCGTTCAAGCTGTTGAATCTCTTCCTCTATGTGGCGCTTCCGATCTATATGCTGGGCTTCGTTCCCTGGCTGGTCGGGTTTATCATCTTCACCACTTTCGCAGGCTTTGTGCTCAGTATTGTATTCCAACTGGCACATACCGTAGAGCATACCTCCTTCCCGATGCCCGACCCGGTAAGCAATAAGCTGGAAGACGAATGGGCCATTCATCAACTCAAAACGACCGCCAATTTCGCGACCGGCAACAAGCTCGTTTGCTGGCTGGTGGGCGGCCTCAACTTCCAGGTCGAACACCACCTGTTCCCCAAAATATCGCACGTGCATTACCCGGCCATCAGCAAAATCATCCGGAAAGCCTGCGAAGAATATGGCATTCCCTATATTGAGTATGCGAAAACGCGGCACGCGATTGCCTCGCATGTGTCGTTCCTCAAACAAATGGGCAGGGCCTGATAAATAACCGTCACTACAATATGTCTATTGTCCGGGTTGGATTGGTGCAGATGACCTGCAGCGCATCCAAAGAAGAGAATTTGAATAAGGCCATTGCCAAGGTGCGCGAAGCGGCCGCTAAAGGCGCGCAGATCGTATGCCTGCAGGAGCTGTTCACCTCGCTGTATTTCTGCGATGTGGAAGACTATGCCAATTTTGAGCTGGCAGAAACCATTCCCGGACCCTCCACCGATGTTTTATCGGCCGTAGCCAAAGAACTCGGCGTGGTCATCATCGCTTCTCTGTTCGAACGCCGCGCGCAGGGACTTTATCACAATACGACGGCAGTGCTCGACGCCGATGGCGCTTATCTCGGTAAGTACCGCAAAATGCATATCCCCGACGATCCCGCTTATTACGAGAAATTTTATTTCACGCCCGGCGATCTTGGCTATAAAGTGTTCAAAACCCGGTTCGCCACTTTCGGTGTGCTGATCTGCTGGGACCAGTGGTACCCCGAAGCAGCCCGTATCACGGCCCTGATGGGTGCAGAAATATTGTTCTATCCCACGGCCATCGGCTGGGCCGCTTCGCAAGATGAGGCCACCAACGACGAGCAGTACAATGCGTGGCAGACTATCCAGCGCTCGCATTCGGTGGCCAATGGTATTCCCGTGGTGAGCGTAAACCGGGTTGGCTATGAGCAGGAAGGCCGCATGAAGTTCTGGGGTGGTTCTTTTGTTACCAACGCCTTTGGCCGGCTGCTGTACAAGGCTCCGCACGAACAGGAAGAGGTTGCGGTGATAGACATCGACCTGAAGAAGGCCGATACTTATCGTACGCACTGGCCGTTCCTTCGCGACCGCCGCATTGATTCTTATCAGCCCATCACCAAAAGATTCATCGACGAATGAGCACACCCAGGGCGCAGGGATATTATTTCCCTGCCGAGTTTGCGGCTCATGATGCTGCCTGGCTGAGCTGGCCGCATAAGGAGGCGTCGTGGCCCGGAAAAATCGATTCCATTTTCCCGTATTATGCGCAATTCATTCGTGTTCTGTCGTTAACGGAACGTGTATGCATCAACGTTAGAGATGAAGCGATGAAGCGATTTGCGCTCGGTCATATCGAAAAAGCCGGCGCTGTGACCGGTAAGATCGAATTTTATTTTCACCCTACCAACGATGCCTGGTGCCGCGACCACGGTCCGGCTTTCCTGATCAGGCCCGGCGCCGAAGCGCCTAAAGCGGTGGTCGACTGGGGCTACAATGCATGGGGCGGCAAATACCCGCCCTTCGATCTGGATGATGATATTCCCACGAAAGTGGCGAACCGTTTCGGCCTGCCTGTTTTTTACCCGGGCATTGTAATGGAAGGCGGCTCGGTAGAGTTCAATGGCGCCGGTACGGTGCTGACTTCCACCTCCTGCCTGCTGAACCCGAACCGCAATCCCGGTTTGAACC
>JAKPBL010000186.1 GCA_029778965.1 Bacteroidota bacterium | reverse complement strand
ACCCGGGTTGTTTTTCAGTTCGGTCAGCAGGGTGTAACCGGCAATCATGGCAATGGGATTGCCGCTGAGGGTGCCGGCCTGGTACACTTTGCCGACGGGCGCCACCATGTCCATAATGGGTTTCTTGCCGCCAAAAGCGCCTACCGGCATGCCGGCGCCGATCACTTTGCCGTAAGTGACCAGGTCTGCGTTTACGCCTAACCGTTGCTGGGCGCCGCCAGGCGCGAGGCGGAAGCCGGTCATTACTTCGTCGAAGATCAGCACCATGCCTTCACGGTCGCAGATGCGGCGCAGCCCCTCGAGAAAACCAGGTGCGGGTAGTATGCAGCCCATATTGCCGGCCACCGGTTCTACAATGATGGCGGCGATCTCTCCTTTGTGGGCGGCCACCAACTGCTCCACACCGGGCAGGTCGTTGTAAGCGCAGGTGAGCGTGTCATTGCTTACCCCGCCGGTGACGCCGGGTACGGTTTGTATATCGAAAGTGGCGAGGCCGCTGCCGGCTTTTACCAGAAAGGAATCGGCATGACCATGATAGCAGCCTTCGAATTTGATGAATTTATTCCGGCCGGTGTAACCGCGCGCCAGGCGCAGCGCGCTCATGCAGGCTTCGGTGCCGCTGCTAACCATTCGAATAAGGTCAACATTGGGCGCCATCGATTTGATCAGCTCGGCCATTTTTATTTCGAGCTCGGTGGGCGCGCCATAACTGGTGCTGTAACCGGCATATTCGCGGATGGCTTCCACCACCGGCGCATAGGCATGACCGAGAATCATCGGTCCCCAGGAGGCAATATAGTCGATGTATTTTTTGCCTTCCACATCATAGAGGTAGGCGCCCTGCGCTTTTTGCATGAACACGGGCGTGCCGCCCACGCTTTTGAAAGCACGAACGGGCGAATTCACGCCCCCGGGAATTGATAGTCGGGCACGGTCGAAAAGAGCAGCAGATGTCATAATGTGTTTTTTTAAGCGCCAATGATCCTCACAAAATCGTGTACAAAATAAGTGGCCACCAGGTCGGCGCCCGCGCGCCGGATGGAGGTCAGCGTTTCGAGTATGGCTTTGTCTTCGTCTATCCAGCCCATTTTGGCGGCGGCTTTGATCATGGCGTATTCGCCGCTGATATTATATGCACTAACGGGCACGGTCACCTGGTTTTTTACCTCGCGGATAATATCGAGGTAGCTCAATGCGGGTTTCACCATTACGATGTCGGCGCCTTCTTCGATATCTTTCAGGGTTTCGTTGATGGCTTCGATACGGTTGGCGTAATTCATCTGGTAGGTCTTCTTGTCGCCGAAACCCGGGGCGCTGTCGAGCGCGTCGCGGAAGGGTCCGTAAAAGCAGGAGGCGTATTTGGCGCTATAGGCCATGATGCCGGTATTGACGAACCCGTTTTCTTCCAGTCCTTTTCTTATGGCGCCGATGCGGCCGTCCATCATATCGCTGGGCGCCACGAAATCGGCGCCGGCTTTTGCATGACTGATGCTCATTTTCACCAGAGCTTCGACCGTGGGGTCATTCACGATCTGCCCGTTCTCCACGATGCCGTCGTGCCCGTACGACGAATAGGGGTCGAGCGCCACATCGGTCATCACCAGCATGCCGGGTACAGCATCTTTGATGGCTTTGATGCTGCGCTGCATCAGCCCGTTCTCATTCCAGGCTTCGCGGCCGGTATTGTCTTTCCATTCGTCTTTGCACTTGATGAAAAGAAGTACCGATTTAATGCCTTTCTGCCAGAGCTCTTTTACTTCTTTCACCGTGCCGTCGAGACTGCGGCGGTAATAACCGGGCATGGAAGCGATCTCGGTAATAATCCCTTCGCCTTCGTCGATAAAAAGAGGCGCGATGAGATGCTCGGGAAGTACGATGGTTTCGGCCACCATGGCGCGCAGGGCGGGCGATTGCCTCAATATCCTGTTTCTTCTTTGCAGGTACATAGTTTATGCATTTAACCAGTTCACCGGGCGCTGGCAGGCATGCAGCAGCTTTTCTTCGGGCGACCCGGGTGCGGGCTGGTAGTTATAATCAAACCTGACGGTGGGCGGCAGGCTCATCAGTATGCTTTCGATGCGGCCATTGGTCTTTAATCCGAACAGCGTACCGCGGTCGTGGATAAGATTGAATTCGGTGTAGCGGCCGCGCCTGATCTCCTGCCAGTATTTTTGTGCGGGGCCGTATTCCATTTCCT
>JAKPBL010000182.1 GCA_029778965.1 Bacteroidota bacterium | reverse complement strand
CCTTCAGGTGATAGCCGTTGTTGCTTTCCCGCTGAATGGCTTTTTCTACGGCGTCTTTGATCGGAAGATCGATCAGATCACCGTTGAACTTTCTCCATAGCATATAAAAATGGGTTTTTGGAAATTACCAAAAAAGCCGCTGTGTTGCGCTATCAGCAACTGTTATGGAAAAATTAATTTCGCACACCGGTGTATAACCGGTGCACCGCCGGGTCAATACTGGCCTGTGCTCAGCAGCACCAGTGTGCAGGCTTCCTGCGGATGAATGCCCATCGCCCTTGCCTTTGCCGCCAGCTCTTCGTTCTCGGCGCCGGGATTGAAAATGATCCTTTTGGGATGCAGGCCGAGGATATAATCGTAGTAAGGCCGCTGGTTCTCGGGAGAAAGATACATCGTTACGGTATCGATGTCCTGCAACGGAAGCGTCGTCGTGTTTACCTGCACATCGCCTACCGTTACCGCCTTCCGGCCAATGGCTTCCACCGGGTGGCCGAAGGCCCTCAGCTTGTTGACGGCCAGGTAGCTGTAACGGTTGGGGTTATCCGAAGCACCCATTACCAGTGTTTTTTTGCTGCTCATGCTCTTTTATTTGAACCATTTTACCAGGCTGCCCCAAAACCACGACTCATCGGCTTTCATGATTACCTCCATCGATCTGTCGGCCTGCTTCGCAAATTTGCCGATGCTGCCGACAGTTTCGGTAAACGCTTTCAGCTCGGGGTCTTTTTTGTCGCCTTCCACCCGTTGTAATTCTTCCAATACCTGCAACATGGGTTCCAGCTCTCGTTTTTTCCTTTCTTTCACAATGGCCCTGGCTACTTTCCAGATGTCTTTCTCAGCGCTGAAGAACTCCCGCCGTTCACCGGCCACCACTACTCTCTGCACCAGCCCCCAGTTAACCAGTTCACGGATATTCATGTTCACATTCCCCCGGCTGAGCTGCAGGGCTTCCATCATTTCGTCGTGCGACATCGGCCTGGTCGATACCAGTAATAACGCATGTATCTGCGCCATGGTTTTATTGATTCCCCATTGCGTGGCAAATGCACCCCACGACTGTATGAATTGTTGCCGGGCTTCTTCCAGTTTCATACCATAAAAATAGGATTTTCAGATTTTACTGAAAATTCGAACGACCCTAAAAATCAGAACGGGTCGCCATGGGTCTGATCGACCAGGAAACGGGTAAACCGGGGGGAGATCTTTCCCGCGCGCAGTAACCAGTTGGTCAGCCGGGGATTGCCGAAAAAGGACTGGATCGTTCTTCCCGCCTGCAGCCGGCGGCCGAAATGCTGTTGCCATTGCCGGCGGTAAGCCTGCTCCATTGCATCGCGCGAAATCCTGCCCTGCAGAAACGAATCTGCCAGGGCGCCGGCCAGCTTGGCCGAATGAAAGGCCATGCTCATGCCATTGCCGCAAAGCGGCGTGATCAGGCCCGCAGCATCGCCCAACATCAGCACATGATCTTCCACTTTCGATTTTGCTGCAAACGATACCTGCGAAATGCTGAGCGGCCCGCGGTCGCCAAAATCTGCCGCTTCCCAGATGCGGTGAAGAAAGGGATTTCGCGCCAATATCCCGGTTTCCATGCGACGAATGTCGTTACCGCTTTTCGCCAGGTTACTTGCAAGCGTCAGGTAGCAAAGGCAATACCGGTCGTTTTCGACAGCCGATATACCGCAATAGCCCTGGTCGAAATTGTGCAGCGCAATGGTATCGCGGGGATGGTTATACCGCACATGGTATTTAACCGCCACATAGTTGCTCAACCGGCCGGCTTTTTCGCGTACAAAAGGCCGGTTCAGCTTTATATCGATATTGCTCCTTTTGCCAAAGCAGCCCAGTACCAACCTGGCGGTAATCTGCCGCCTGCCTGCAACAACAAAATGTTGTCCGTTCTCATATTGCAGCGACTCCACCTTCTGCGACAGCAGCAGGGTAACGCCCGCTTCCCGGGCCAGCCCCGCCAGCATGGCATCCAGGCAGTACCTGCTGATGCCAAAGCCACCGGGCAAAAGATCGGTGGTAAGCGAGAATCCGCCCGGCGCCGAAAGCTGCAGCTTCCTGACAAGCGGGTATATGCTGGCCGGGAGGTCGAGGCCCAGCGCCTGCAAGAAAGGCCGGCTTTCCTCGCTGACGTATTCTCCGCAAACGCGGTGAAACGGGTAGCAATTCTTTTCTATGAGCACCACTTTATAACCGCGCCGCGCCAGCAGGATGGCTGCAGTAAGACCGGCCAGTCCGCCGCCGGCGATCGCCACCTCGGTATCAATGCGTTCCACCGGCGTTTTTCTTTACTACGATACACCAGCGAAAAGCCCATTTCCAGGAAACCTGTGCTTCGTGTATCCCTGACTGTGATAGAATCTGCGTCCAGTCGCGCCGGCTGAACCCTCTCTGTACCGAGATGGGCGCATCATTGCGAACCAGCGGCGAGCGGGAGAATAGCCGTGTCAGCCATTTGATGGAATGATACGCCAGCGGATGCCGGTGCAGGTCGTTGATAAAAAAACCGACACGGCAATGGTCGTACATCCACCGAAGCTGCGTTACCAGTTCTTCGCTGCTGAAATGATGGCAGAAAAGAGCCGAAAAAAGAATATCGGGCCGCTCTTCGAAATGCAGGTCGCGGTAATCGGCGTGGGTGAAACTGAATGCCGGGAACCTGCCGGCGGCATACCGCACACATTCGGGATTGATATCGATACCGCCGCCTTTCATTTCTTTTTGCCGGCGGGCGGCCCAGCGACCAATGGCATCGAGGTTATCGCCGCCACCGCTGCCTATTTCGGTAATGGAAAAGGCGGGCAAAGAATCGGCCAGCACCCGGCAGGCATATATACTGACCCGGTGACCACCCAGCCGCCGGTTGATGACCGCCAACTCTTGCATATTCTGGCGGATGGCCTCGAACGGAATACCGGGCTCATCGAGCATTTCGGTTTGGTTGAGCCGGGCAGACCAGTTCATGGTGTGCCGGCCTCCAGCCAGCAGGTTTCCATGGTAAGCCCGGGACCAAAAGCGGCCATGAGTACCGGTCCGCGAATGCCCGCCGCCAGCATTTCTTTCAATATAAACAGCACGGTAGGCGACGACATATTGCCGTACCGCCGCAGCACTTCGTACGACCAGCGCAGCTCACCGGCCAGCGAAAGACCACTGCCAATCGTTTCGAGTATCCGCTTACCGCCGGGATGAATGCACCAGCCTTTTATCTCCCCGCGCGCTATACCGTATTGTTGAAACGCCCGTGCAAGCATGGGGTTGAAATCGGTCGCCAGCAGGTCGGGTACATAACCGCTGAGTGTCATCTGAAAACCCGACGACGACAATCCCCAGCTCATGTCTTTGCTGCCGGCAGCAGCCACTTCACCGTAAAATCCTTTTAGCAGGTGCCCCTTGCCTGAAGCGGATTGCAGCAATACGGCGGCCGATCCGTCGCCGAAGAGCAGCGACGACGCAATGTTATCGGGTGTGGGTGTTTTCTGGAAATGCAGGGTGCAGAGCTCGGTGCATACCAGTAACACTTTGGCCGACGGATCAGCGCGACAGACCAGGTCGGCCTGCCGCAATCCATGAATGGCGGCATAGCAGCCCATGAAATTGATGGCGTGGCGTTGTACCTGCGCCGGCAGTTGCAGCGCCTGCAGCAGCTCCAGCTCAAGGCCCGGGGCTTTCATACCGGTGCAGCTTACCGTGATAATATGCGTGATCTCCGACCGGGCGGCCGGCAGGTTTTCAAAGCAGTCGTCGATCGCATGTAACGACAGCGCCAGCGCATGCCGGTCGTACCATTCCATTCTTTTTTCAAGCGAGGGAAACGGCTCCAGCGACTCGGTGGGCGGATAAAAGGCCCACTCCGCCGGCGGCAGGCTGTAGTCGGGTATGACTGAATAACGGTGATCAATAGCCGATTGCTGGTACAGGAACCGCATCTTACGGCTCTCAGCAGCCGGTAATGCATACACCCTGTCCATGAATTGCCGTATA
>JAKPBL010000181.1 GCA_029778965.1 Bacteroidota bacterium | reverse complement strand
AGAAAAGAAACAGGCAGTTTGTAATATTGTAAAAAGCGCCTGCTATGCGTCCTGATACTCAACCGCTGCTGGAAAATGAATGGGTAGTGCTGAAGCCCTTGCAGCAGACCGATTTCGACGAATTATATGCCGTGGCGGCCGACCCGGCCGTTTGGGCGCAGCATCCCAATAAAGACCGCTGGAAGAAAGAAGTGTTCAGCACTTTTTTTGAAGGCGCCATGCAAAGCGGCGGCGCTTTTAAAGTGGTTGAAAAAGCAACGGGGGCAACCATCGGCAGCACCCGCTTTTACGACTTTAGCGAAACCAACGGATCCATCCTGATCGGTTATACCTTTTACGCCACCCGCTGTTGGGGCAAAGGCATCAACAGCTCGGTGAAAAAGACGATGCTCGATTATATTTTCCAGTTTGCAAACCGTGTGATCTTTCATGTAGGCGCCACCAATATCCGCTCGCAAATTGCCATAGGCAGGATTGGCGCCACGAAAACAGGCGAACTTACAGTGGCTTACCACGGCGAACCGCCGAAAAGCAATTTTGTGTACGAGATAACCAGGGAGAACTGGCTGTCGCATTGATCCGGCCAATCATACCGTAGGGGCAGCCATCAGCGATTTGATGCCCGATACGGCAATCTGTAGTCCCACGCAAAAGATCAGGAAGGCAAATATCCGGTTGATGATCTTCTCTCCTTTGGAACCGAGAAACTGGATGAACCGCTTGGTGTTCAGGTATAGAACATAGATCAGGATACAAATGCACACCACTGCCAGCAATACGGCGCCGGTGTTGATGAAATAGTTATGGATACCCGCTTTTGCACTGTGCGCGCTGAGGGTGAAAAGCACCGAAATGGTACCGGCGCCCGTGGTGATCGGAAAGGTAATGGGATAAAAGAGCTTTCCTTTGAGGCTCTCGAAGGGGCTGGTGGCGGTGATATCGGCGGAATGATGCTCGGGCTCTTTGTCGTCTGACAGCGAATCCCACCCCATTTTACAGATCATGATCCCGCCGGCCAGTTGTATAATGGGGATCGACAAACCGAATATCTCCAGCACCCAATGACCCACGAACAGCGTCACTGCGCAAATGCTGAATGCATTCAATGTGATCTTCTTGACAGCTACTTTTTTTTCACGGTCGCTGAGCCCGCTGAAATAGGGGCTCACAATAAACGCGGTTCCCACGGGATTTACCACCGGGAACAGCGCGATGATGCTGAAGAACAGCAACTGCAGAAAAGTGTGGATATTTGCCATAAGGTCTGCCTGCATCCATAGCGGGCGAAAGGCAAAATACAGGTATTTTTCAGGATGATAAACAAGTTTTAATTGCCCCCGTGGTCAGCCATCTGCCGGCGCCGTTATAAGAAGCCATTCAGCGCTCCTCTTTCAGCAGCGCATACCGGTGTTCGTCGGTCACCACCCCGTTCTTGAAAATGGCTTTCCTGCCGATACCTTCCTTTATAAAACCATTTTTCTCCAGCACACGCATGGAGGCGCTGTTGTGCGCAAAAATACCGGCGTACAAACGGATAAAAGGAAACTGCGTGAAAGCATAGTCGATCATGGCTGCCACCGCCCGCGTGGCAATGCCCCGCCCCCAGTAAGGTTCACCAATCCAGTAACCGATC
>JAKPBL010000167.1 GCA_029778965.1 Bacteroidota bacterium | reverse complement strand
AAATTGTATCTTATGCAAACCAGTTCTACGGGATCTTTCGAACTCAGCGATGCATTCGATGTGGCCTTCCTGATGGAAATGCACGATGGCGACCTGTCAGCCATATCGGCCATTTTGTCAACTTCTTCGCAACAGATTGCCGAAGAGCTTGACCGTTGCCTGATTCTGGCAGAGAAAGGCGACTGCAGCGAGCTGAAACGTAGAATCCACTTAGTAAAACCACTATGGGGGTACTGCGGACTTCCCGATATGCAGGAACGATACCAGCAACTGGAAAATTTTTTTGGTCAGAACCCGAATCCCGAGAACATGCGCAACCGCCTGCAGGAAGAGCGGGGCCCAATTGCCGCGGGATTGCGCCTGATCAACAATGAAGCACACCGGATATATGAACATCTTAAACAACCTGCTTAATGAAAATGACTGCCGTTATCGTTGAAGACCTGGCCGTTGCTGCAGAAGTACTGCAGAAGTATTGTATCAAAAGCGGTAGAGTTACCGTGCTGAACACTTTCAATAGCATCAGCGAAGCGCTGCCTTTTCTGTGTGACCAGGTGGTAGATGTCATATTCCTGGATGTGGAGATGCCGGGAGGAACGGGCTTTGAACTGCTCGACAATCTTCCTTATTCACCACAGGTGATCCTGACCACATCAAAAACCGAGTATGCGTACAATGCCTTTGAGTATAATGTGACCGACTTTTTGAAAAAGCCTTTCACTTACCAGCGTTTCCTCGACGCGCTCGGAAAGCTGAAAGAGCAATCGGAAAAGAAAGAAAGCGAAGACGACCTGTCGCATATCTATATCAAGAGCGATGGCAAACTGATACGGCTCGAAAACGATGATATCCTGTATATAGAGAGCATGGGCGACTATGTAAAATTTATCACCAACGAAAAGAAGATCATCACGCACAACACCATCAAGAACCTGACTGCCAAGATCAACCCTTCTGTATTCTGTAAGGTGCACCGTTCTTATATCATCAATATGAATAAGATCTCCGATGTGCGGGAGAACATGCTGTACATAAAAGGGCAGATGATCCCGATCAGTAAAGCGAACCGGAGTATGGTGATGAGCAGACTTAAAATTATTTGAGCGGTTTGAGGTAGCTGCCGCGTTCGGGGAATGCTGACGGTATGGTTGGCTTGCCGCGGGTGCGGCTTCTGTTTCCTGCCAGGTGTAGCTTTTGTTTCTCGCAAAGACCGCAGAGGAGCAAAGATCGCAAAGGTGTTAATTGAAGAGCTTATTACCTGGTCAAATAAGAGGCAGCGTAGCAAAAACCTGTTCGCCAAGCACACATCGTTCAGCCGGTTTTTCGTGCAATAGTAATAAGCGAAAAGATGAAACCTATTACTACTATCAAGAAGAACAAAGACGCAAATAATATCCTCCCTAAAGCCAGACAATTGAGGCTCCAATAAGGACACTTCGGGGTTGGTTTTTGAATACCACCATACAGTCAATGAGTCTCCGTCTCTAAAACCCAATGATTCAGGAGAATTTATAAAGGTTTTCTCTACTTTCCGGCCATTAGCTGAGTATCATTACATTATATTCAACACTAACTGTACCAGAAATTGAGTGGCTCTCTTTAATACCAGTCAAATACCCCCTGGTCTTTTCGCCGAGATTCATTTGTAAATAGAAAAACTCTACGCCCAGTCGCGGATGGTGCTGTACGACAGGGAGGTGCCCATCACTAAAATCACCCCTGCAATATACGCTTCTCTCTTAGTCATTATTTCTGGTTTGACGACCCGGCAAAAAATACAACCTTTATCACCGTTATTGATCAAATAACGCCATATACTTCCCCTTCTCATACCACCTCAACCGAGTTCTTTCACAGCGAAAACTTCCTTGTCGGTTAAATGCTGGCTGAGCATTTACCCTTTGCGATCTTTGCTCCTTTGCGTCTTTGCGAGAAACAAAAACTACACCTGGCGGGAAACTGAAGCCGCACCCTCGGCAAGCCAACTATACCGTCAGCATTCCCCGAACGCGGCAGCCACCTCAAACTTCAAACCGCAAACCACTCATCTCCCCTTTCCTCCCACTCATCGGCCATTCTCTTCCAGCAGGCTAATAAAGTCGTTCGGAGGGTATCTATTTTAGAAATTAGCCTCAGGTTGCTTTTCTCGTCAATGCCTGCTGTGCCAAATGCGTGATTACGTTAGGGCGTCAGCAGGCTTTTTTATGTCGGCTATTCCGGTCATCGTTTTGCCGGCAGCGGGTTTGCCGGGCTCCTGTTCCTCACTCCAGCCAGTGCCTGATCGCGGCGCTCACCTTCGCCGCTTCCACCAGGAAACCGTCATGACCGTATGGAGAATCAATTTCCACATAGCTGGCATTCGGCATCACTGCCGCCATCTTGCGCTGTTCTTCCGGCGGACATAAAAGATCGCTCGTGATACCCATTAGCAAAACGGGCTGTTGTATGGTCTTCAATACTTCCTCGGCGCTGGCGGCGCGGCCGCGCGCCACCTGATGGCTGTCCATCGCCTTTGTAAGCAGCCAGTAACACTGGGCATTAAAGCGGCCCACCAGCTTGTCTGCCTGGTACCGGATATATGAAGCCGCACGGAAGCCATCTGTCTTCTCCACATCGGTCTCAGCCTGCTGCTGCACCATTGCCGTATAGTTGCGGTAGGTCAGCATCCCGATGGCGCGGGCGGCGCGCAGCCCGTCTTTGCCCGCATCGGCACTGTCATCCCGCCACCGCGGATCGGCTTCTATGGCCAGGCGCTGGCTTTCATGGATCGCAATGCCCCAGGCACTTTCCGCCGCCGAAGTGGCGATCAGGAACAGCCGCCTGATCAGCGCCGGCTCCATCACCGCCCATTCCAGCGCCTGGTAACCACCCATGCTGCCACCCATACAGATCTCGATCGACGAAATGCCCAGCGCCTCCCGCAACAGCCGGTGCGCATTCACCATGTCGCGGATGGTAGGCTGCGGAAAACGCCGGTAATAAGGCGCACCCGTATGCGGATCTGTGGTCAGCGGGCCGCTGCTGCCATAGCACGAGCCGATAATATTGGCGCAAACAATAAAATAGCGCGATGGATCGATGGCCGCCTCCGCCCCCACTACCCCCGGCCACCAGGCCATTACATCGGCGTTGGCCGTAAGCGCATGACATACCCACACCACGTTCGAACTACTTTCATTAAGCGTACCATACGTATAATACGCTATCTCCAGGCCGGGCAAGACGGCTCCGCTCTCCAGCACAAATTCTTCTTTCGATACAAAACGATGCAGCATGACTGCAAAATAAACGCTCCCACCGTTACCTTTGTTGGGAAATTTAAAAAACGACTATGGTTACGATCGACATCATCCGCAGGGAAGGAGACTTCGGGTTTGAAGCAACAGACGCCGCCGGCAACAGTATCCGCATGGATACAAGTCCGGAAACCGGCGGCAGCAACTACGGCATCCGCCCCATGCAGGCGCTGCTGATGGGGCTGGGCGGATGTTCGGGTATCGACGTGATCAGCATTCTCAAAAAGCAACGCCAGGAAGTAACCGGTTTCTCCATGCACATCGAGGCCGAACGCGAAACGGGTAAAGAGCCTGCCTTGTGGACAGCCGCCAAAATCGTATTCACCCTTTCGGGCAATATAGATACCGACAAAGCCAATCGGGCCGTTCAACTTTCGATGGACAAATACTGCTCGGTGGCCGAAACCCTCCGCCGCGCCGGTACCGATATTTCATGGGAAGTAAAAGTTCAATAAACCATGCACCCTGTTACCCGCGCCATCCGCACCCAGGTGGATCGCACCAATGAAATGGAACACGCGCAACCGATGTTCCTGACCAGCAGCTTCTGCTTCGATAATGCCGAGGACATGAGGGCTGCCTTCGCCGACGAAACCGACGACAATATCTACAGCCGCTTCAGCAACCCCAATGTGCAGGAGTTCACCGATCGCATGTGCGCGCTCGAAGGCACCGAATCGGGCTTTGCAACCGCATCGGGTATGAGCGCTATCTTCGCCAGTTTTATGGCCTTCCTGAAACAGGACGATCACCTGCTGAGTTGCAGAAGCATTTTCGGCAGCACCCACACGGTGGTGACGAAATATCTTCCGAAATACGGCATCAGCCATACCTATGTTGACGCTGCTGCGGATATCGACGCCTGGCAGGCGGCCATCCGCCCGGAAACCAAAATGATCTATCTCGAAACCCCGACCAATCCCGCCCTCGAGATCATCGACATCACCGCCTTGTCGGCCCTGGCCAAAAAACACGGCATTTTACTGAATGTCGATAACTGCTTTGCCACGCCTATCGGACAGCGGCCGGCCGCCTTTGGCGCCGACCTCGTGGTGCATTCGGCCACCAAATGGCTCGATGGCCAGGGACGTGTGCTCGGCGGCATCGTACTGGGCAGAAAAGAGCTGATCAAAGAAATATACCTGTTTTGCCGCAGCACCGGTCCCTCGCTATCGCCCTTTAATGCCTGGATACTGAGCCGTAGTTTGGAAACGCTGGAAGTGCGCATGGAAAAACATGCAGCCTCTGCGCTTGCTATCGCACAGGCGCTGAAAGATCATCCCGCGCTGAAGTGGGTGAAATATCCCTTTCTGCCCAGCCATCCGCAATATGCCATCGCCAAAAAACAGATGACCAGCGGCGGCGGTATTGTTTGCTTTGAGCTGAAAGGCGGACTGGCGGCAGGCCAGCAGTTCCTCGATGCGCTGCAGTTACTGAGCCTCACCGCCAACCTGGGCGATACGCGCAGCATCGCCTCGCATCCTGCCAGTACCACACATGCAAAACTGAGCGAAGCCGAAAGGGAGGCAGTGGGAATCAGCAGCGGGTTGATACGGCTGTCGGTGGGGCTGGAACACCCCGACGACATCCTGGCCGATATCAGGCAGGCCCTGGATCAACTGCCTGCGTGATTAGCCCGGCCGTGGCCGCTTCTTACGACAGTCCCACTTCGTAATGCCGTTCGGGGATCTCGGTGTCTTTGAATCCCTTCTGGTATAGCCGCTGCTTGAATTGCAGTTGCACATCGTATTCACCGTGAACGAGGAAGAGGCGTTTTACTTTTTGGGGGTCCTGGCAGGCGAGGAACTGGCAAAGATCTTCGTAATCGCCGTGCGCGCTCATGCTCCTGATAGAACCGACGGTTGCATTCACCTCATGCTCCACCCCGAAGATGGACACCATTTTTTTGCCGGCCATCAGTCTTCCGCCCAATGACTGCGGCTCACAATAGCCCACCAGCAGAATGCCATTGCGGCTGTTCTCGATATTATTGGAGATATGGTGTTTAACGCGGCCGGCTTCAGCCATACCGCTGGCAGATATGATCACGCAGGGTTCGTTGCGAAAATTCAGCAGCTTCGACTCTTCGACAGTTTTGACGTATTTAAGTCCCGCGAATCGGAAAGGATCCTCATCCTGCTCCAGCACTTTCTGGATGGTGCGGTTGAAATATTGCGGATAGCGTTTGATCATTTCCGTTGCTTCGATGCTCAGCGGGCTGTCGAGAAAATAATCAAGCGCCGGCAACCTTCTTTCAAGCTCCAGTTGGTTCAGCGAGTAAAGTATCTCCTGGGTGCGGCCCACACTGAAAGCGGGAATGATCAGCTTTCCTTTTTGCTTCACACATATTCTCTCGATCCACTCGAGCAACTGGTCGGGTGTGGTGGTCTGCAACTCGTGCAGGCTGTTACCGTAGGTTGATTCCAGCAGTATATAATCGGCCTGGGGGAAAACATCAGGTGAACGCAAAATAACGTCGCGGTACCGGCCGACATCGCCACTGAAACTGATCTGCTCGGTGTTGCCATTTTCAGTTACCCGCAAATGAACGGCGGCGCTGCCGATGATATGCCCCGCATCGGTGTACATCACTTCCAGTCCATCGCCGATCTTCGTCCACTGACCGTAATCGACCGTTCTGAAATACTGCATGGCATTCGCCGCATCGTCGCTGGTATATAATGGCCGCACATAAGGCTGGCCCGCGGCGGCTCTTTTCTTATTGATGTACCGTACATCGTCTTCCTGGATGTGGGCGGAATCTTCGAGCAGGATGGCCGAGAGATCTTTGGTAGCCGGTGTACAATAGATGGGGCCGTTGAAACCTTCGCTGACCAGCTTGGGAATAAGACCGGTATGATCGATATGTGCGTGCGACAGCAGCAGGATATCCACTTCAGCGGGGTCAAATCCCCAGGTACGGTTCAGCATATCGGTTTCCTTTCCCATACCCTGGAACATGCCGCAGTCGAACAATATTTTTCGTCCGTCTTTAAGTGTCAGCAGGTGTTTTGAGCCGGTAACGGTGCGTGCCGCGCCGTGAAATGCCATTTTCATGATGATTTCTTTTTAAAAGACCAGGTAATGCGAAAAAAAGCGACGGGCTCGCCTTGGTCGTTGGCGCCCTTCGCCTCTGCTATAATCGTTTGTGCCTCACCGGTAGTAACCGCTTTCGCAACCGCTTCGGCAATGGCCGGTCCGTCGTCACAGCGAAAACTGGTGCGGCCCGTTGCCTTTTTGACAAAGCTGGCTTCCATACCAACCACCAGCATCGATACCGCCGGTGTCTGGCCGTAGGTATGCGCCATTGCCAGTATGCCGGTGCTCATCTCGGCGGCCATCGCCAGGCACGCAAAATAGGTGGATCGGAAAGGATTGGTGGAAAACCATTTATAGGGAACCGTAACCACGGCCGCCGCCTCACTCAGCGACTGCACCCTTACCCCCGAGAAATAGGCAGTCGGTATTTTCGATAACAGGAACAGCCTGAATTTCAGGGGACTGTTAACAAGCTGAAAAAAACCTTCCTGGGCGGGCAATGAATGGATAATTGAATAGGAAAGGTAGCAGGGAAACCCAAAAATCAAAAATCAAATCCCTTCCACCTGGTTGCGAAGCAGGTCTTCAAATTCATCGCGCTTCCTGATCAGGCGCGCTTTGCCTTCTGTTACCATTACTTCAGCGGGTTTGAGGCGG
>JAKPBL010000139.1 GCA_029778965.1 Bacteroidota bacterium | reverse complement strand
CCTGGGAGTCGCGGTTGGTAATCTGGGTCGCAATTTTAAGTTGCCTCATGCCTGTCTGTTAATTTAATAATTTACGCTCTTCCAAGACGTCTACGGATTATGGACTGTTGTACGGGGAAGGTTAAAGTTCAGCGAAATATCCCTGACCTGCCGACAAATGTAATCTCCACACTTCACAATTCATAGCGCTATGGGATATTTATCTGTTTTCTAGAGATAAACACCTATTATTAATATTCCACTACCGTTCCGTCGGGAGCTGTCAGCAGCAGCTTTTTGACGCTGCCTGTTTCTACCCGTCCGATGACCTTCGCTTCGATGCCCAGCTTTTCAGCCGCTTTGATCATTTTGCCGGCCGATGCCGGTGTACAAAACAATTCCAGCCGCTGGCCCATGTTGAACACCTGGTACATTTCGCGCCAGTCTGATTTTGACGCCGCCTGTAGTATATTAAAAACAACCGGGGGAGGTAAAAGGTTGTCTTTCACCAATGTCATGGGTCGGGGCAGGTATTTCAGGCATTTTGTCTGCCCGCCGCCGCTGGCGTGTACCAGCCCATGCACCTCGTCGAAATAAGCGCCGAGTATCACCTTCAGCAAAGGGGCATAGGTGCGGGTGGCCGACAACAGCAATTCGCCGGCCGGCACGGAGCCCGCCTGCGGCACATCCACGGGGTCGGTAAGCCGGTACGGACCGATATAAACCACGTCTTTGTCAAGCCCGGTATCGAACGATTCCGGGTAAGTGTCAGCATAAAACCGGTTGAGTGCATCGTGCCGGGCACTGGTAAGGCCATTGCTGCCGATGCCGCTATTATATGAGTTTTCGTAATATGTTTGGCCACTGCTGGCGAATCCGACGATGACATCTCCCACCTGGATCTTGTCGTTGGTAATCAGCCTGTTCTTTGGCCAGCGGGCAGTCATGGTACCGTTCACCGCGATAGTGCGTACCACGTCCCCCACATCGGCGGTTTCTCCCCCGAGGTAATGGATGTTCACTCCATAGCCTTTCATCTGGTCGAAAAATTCCTGCGTACCGCTGATCAGGGCTTCGAGCACCTCGCCGGGAATAAGCCTTTTATTACGGTCGATGGTAGAGCTGAACAACAGGTTATCGTGGATGCCCACGCAAAGCAGGTCGTCGATATTCATGACCACCGCGTCTTGCGCAATGCCCTTCCAGACAGACAGGTCGCCCGTTTCTTTCCAGTACAGGTAGGCAAGAATACTTTTGGTGCCGGCGCCGTCGGCGTGCATGAGGTTCACCCAGTTGGCGTCGCCGCCCAGGTAATCGGGATAGATTTTACAGAAAGCGTTGGGGAATAATCCCTGGTCGAGGTGCTCGGTCGCCTTGTGCACCTCCTCCTTCTGGGCGCTGACGCCCCGCTTCGAATATAAACTCATGGGGCGCGAAGATACAAAAGGTTTGAGGTTTGAAGTTTGAAGTTTGAGGTTAGCTTTGCGCCCGTATGCAGGTTCACAGAAATATCGAGCAGTTGCCGGCTTTCCGGAATGCGGTGGTTACCATCGGCACATTCGACGGGGTCCATTTGGGGCATTGCAGCATTATCGACCAGATGAAAGCGGCCGCGCGGGCGGCTGGCGGGGAAACAGTCATTATTACTTTCCATCCCCATCCCCGCCGCATTGTGGGCGATGCCGAACAAACGGTACAGTTATTAAGCAGCCTGCCCGAGAAGATAGCGCTGCTGCGTGCGCGGGGCATCGATCACCTGGTGGTGGTGCCGTTCACCGCTGATTTCGCGGCCCAGACGCCCGATGAATATGTGACAGGTTTCCTGGTGAAATATTTTCAGCCGCACACCCTGATCATCGGGTACGATCACCGCTTCGGCAAGAACCGGGCGGGCGATTTCAACCTGCTGGAAAAATATGCCGCCGCCGGCACCTTTCACCTGATGGAGATACCCGCCCGCGTGCTGGAAGCAGCGTCGGTCAGCTCCACCCGTATTCGACAGGCGCTCCTGAAGGGCGAAGTACAACTGGCCGCCTCACTGCTGGGCTATCCTTATTATTTCGACGGCGTAGTGGTAAAAGGCAACCAACTGGGCCGCACCATCGGTTATCCCACTGCCAACCTGCAACTGACCGACAACGAAAAGCTGATTCCAGGTAATGGCGTGTACGCCGTGCGGGTACGGCGTACCGACCCGGTTTCGGGTGATATATACTGGTACGGAGGCATGATGAACATAGGCGTACGGCCTACAGTCGATGGACTTTCGCGCGTAATCGAAGTGCATATTTTTGATTTTTCGGAAGACATCTACGGCGAGTGCCTGCACGTTACGCTGGTAACCTGGTTGCGCACGGAGAAAAAGTTCGACGGGCTGCCGGCATTGGTAGCGCAGCTTCGGGTGGATGAGGAGCACGCAAAAGCTGCCTTGAGAGGCTAAGAAATAAAGTGTTGCGACGCCCTTACAAAATCATCTTTCCCACCATTTCGCGCATCAGCGCGCCATCTCCCGCGCCGGCATTGTTCACGCCGACCGCCTTCAGGTTGTATTCGTGCAGCAGCAGCAGTATCCGCTCCACCCCTTCATAATC
This sequence comes from Bacteroidota bacterium, assembly GCA_029778965.1. Lineage (GTDB taxonomy): Bacteria > Bacteroidota > Bacteroidia > Chitinophagales > Chitinophagaceae > Flavihumibacter. The sequence goes on along the minus strand of JAKPBL010000139.1, from coordinate 821 downwards.
GAAACGGGTAACGGCCGCGATATAATCCTTGATGAAAAAAGGCGAAATGCCGGTGGCGGCGGCTGCCGCTTTTTCATCGCGCAGGTTGGCGCCGAACAATTGAAACACCTTGCTGAAGAAATTATACAGCGAAGGCAATACCAGTTGGATGGGCCCTGCTTTGGGGTTGCTTTCAAAATAATGGATGATCCGGACCGCTTTCGCCAGGTCCTTGCGGGCGATGGCATCCTGCAGCTCAAACACGTTGAACTCCTTGCTGACGCCCACGAACTGCTCGATATCATCGTCGGTGATCTCGGTACGGTTGCCCAGGTTCAGCAACAGCTTATCGATCTCGTTCTCCATGCGGCTGAGGTCGTTCCCGATATGGTCCACCAGCAGGAGAAGGGCTTTCTGGCTGATCTGCCGGTCTTTCGACTGCACCAGCTTTTCCGTCCACGCCGGCAACTGGTTGTCGTACATCTTTTTGGTCTGCAGCAGCTCGGTTTTGTCTTTCAGCAGCCGGGCCAGCTTGCTGCGACCATCAACTTTCTTTTCTTTATGGGCTACGATGAAAATGGTAGACGACAGGGGCTTGGCGATATAGGGCTCCAGCTTGTCGATGTCTTTCATCTGCTGGGCCTCTTTGAGCAATACCACCTGGTACTCGGCAAACATGGGGTAGCGCATACAGGCGTTGATGACATCGGCCCAATTGGCTTCGCGGCCATAAAAAACAGTCAGGTTGAAACCGGCTTCCGCTTCGCTCAGGATGCTGGTTTCGGCAAACCGGACCAGTTTGTCGATATAATAATCCTCCTCCCCTTCAAACCAGTACACCG
>JAKPBL010000126.1 GCA_029778965.1 Bacteroidota bacterium | reverse complement strand
GAGAAAAGAGTTTGCCTGTGCGGTGCAGGTCATCACCAGGTCGTTGATGCATACATGCGGCGGCAGCCCGGCGCAGAACCATACCACGTTGGCAATGTCTTCGGCATGCAAGGGCTCGTAGCCCTCATATACCGCATCGGCTTTCTCGCTGTCGCCTTTGAACCGCACCATCGAAAATTCTGTTTCGGCGGCGCCGGGGTGAATGGCAGTTACTTTGATCTTGTGCCGCAACAGGTCCATGCGCATGGCTTTCGAAATGGCATCTACCGCATGCTTGGTAGCGCAGTACACATTGCCTCTTTCGTACACTTCTTTTCCGGCGGTGGAACCAATATTGAATATATGCGGCAATGATGATTGCAGCAGGGAGGGTAGGATGGCCTTCGACATATACAGCAGCCCTTTCAGGTTGGTGTCGATCATCTGTTCCCAGTCGTCGAGCGATGCCTCGTCGAAATAGTCGCGACCCGCTGCCAGCCCCGCGTTATTAACCAGTATTCGCACCGGCAAATAACGGTCAGGTATAGCCGAAACAGCCTTATTGACCTCTTCTTTGTTCCTGATGTCAAACACACTGCACCATACCGCTACGCCGTAGGCAGATTCAAGCTCCTCTTTTAATTGTTCCAGCAGCGGCCCGCGCCGGCCCGTGATGACCAGGTTAAAACCCTGCGAAGCGAATTTCTGTGCGATTGCTTTTCCAAAGCCGGCGCTGGCGCCGGTTACCAATATTGTTTCTGCCATGCCCGCGTATTATTTCTGCAAATGTATCCCGTTCACACCTGGTCGAGAAATTCTTTCAGGTACCGGTTGGTCTTTTCAGGCTCTTCCAGCATGCCCATGTGACCTGATTGGTGCAGCACATGAATGTAAGACAGGCGGGGCAGGTGTACCAGCTTCAGCGATTGTTCGTACGAAACCGCCTGGTCGTGCACGCCCAGCAGGAATAAAACGGGGCAGGCGCTGGTTTCGAGTACGGCCTGCCGGTCGGGTCGATTCATCATTGCCCGCAGGAAAGCGATCATCGTCGCTTTGCCGATATACGCGTTGCTGGTGGCCAGTTCGTTGATGACGGCCGCCATTTTTTCGCGGTTGTCGGGGGCAAACAGGTTGGCCGTGGTGGTTGACAGGTAGGCAGCCGTTCCATGCATATCCAGGAAATCGATGCTTTTTAAGCGGGCCTGTTTCTTCTCTTCGCTGTCGGCGAAAGCGGTAGAATGACAGAGTACCAGTCCGCGCAGGCGGCCGGGCGCTTTGTCAGCGAGCGCGAGGCTGATATAGCCCCCCATCGAATGACCAGCCAGTACAAAACTGGCCAGGTTTTCATGATCGGCGATGGCCAGCAGTTCATCGGCCATAGATTCCATCGATGGTGTAGCTTCTGCTGCAGACCTGCCGGTGCCGGGCAGGTGAGGAACAATGATGCGAGCGCTGTTTTTAAGCGCTTCAACGGTTTGATCCCAGATGCGGTGGTCTTCACCGAAGCCATGCACCAGCAGCAAAGGCTGCCCCTCGCCGAAAATATCGTAATGAAGCATAATGCCTGGTTTTATCGTTTACGGCGGAAGAAAAGCAGCGTTGAATAGCCCACCAGCATGAAGGTAAGCAACAGGGCTGCTTTTGATATTAAATCTCCGTACCGTACATAAAAGGTCATACGGGTGTTCGCCGGCACATGAACGGTCAAAACGCCTTCTTTCTCCCAGCCCAGTTTCTGCACTATATGACCGAGGGGATCGATTACGGCGCTGATACCGGTATTGGCGCTGCGCACCACCCAGCGACGGCTTTCAATGGCCCGCAGGCGGGCGTAGGCGAGATGCTGCCTGTGGCCGGCCGTATTACCCCACCAACCATCGTTGGTGATGATGCAGAGCAGGTTGGCGCCATTGCGTACGAAACCGGTCATGAATTCGCCATAGATGCTTTCATAACAGATGGCCGGCGCAAACGACAGGCCGTGCAGGCTGTCGTATAAAACCGTTCTCTCTTTCTGGCGTGCATAGCCGCCGGTGGTGCCGCCAAACTGTTCGAACCACGGCGCCATGAAACGCAAAAAAGAGGGCAGGGTTTCCACGCCGGGAACCAGCTTCGACTTGTGGTATTTCGACAGTATGCCGGTGCTGTCTAAAAGGGCGGCGGTATTGTAGGAGTCCACCCACAATTGCAGCCCCGGTACATATTGCTGATCAGGACTGACGCCCGGCTCCTGGTAAAATTTATAGCCCTCGATACCCGACAGCAATCTTATCTGCGGATGCGCGGCCAGAAAGCGCCACAACGGGTCAAGCTGTTTTTTCTGCCGTATGCTGTCTTCTTCGAAAACATAGGGCAGGTTGATCGCCGTTTCGGGCCATACCAGCACCTGCGTGGCCGGGGTGATAGCGGCTTCGGAAAGGGAGATCAGCTTTTCCAGGAACAACGCCGAATTGGCGGGACTGAATTTCGCATAAGGATCAATGTTAGGCTGCACGATCACGATCTCATGCGAGCCTTTGGCCGGCATGCTTTCGGGCACCAGCCGTTGCATGACCTGTGAAACTGTTATCGGCAATAACAATCCAGTGGCCGCCAGCCGGGCTAAAAAACGGCGGGGTGTTTGCCCGGTTCTCCGGTATTGCACCCAGGCATAGGTGAAGCCGATGTTCATGAGCAATATCCAGGTGCTGCCGCCGCTGGTACCGGTGAGTTCGTACCATTGCACGATGCCGGGCATGTTTGCAAACCCGTTACCCAGGGTAAGCCAGGGCCAGCTCAGCTCCCAGTTGAGGTGTATGTATTCAAAGCTCAGCCAGCATACCGCGAAGGCAATATAGCCGGCTTTTACACCCACCCGCTTACGTACGTTGTACAAGGCGATCCACGGCAGGCACATCAGCAGGCTGTTGGCGATAATGGCTGCTATGGCGCCTTCGGCGGTTGAATTCCACATCCACCAGGTAGTGATGCTGTTCCAGGTAAGCAGTCCGAGAAAACAGCAGCCGAAAAAAGCGGCCCTGCCGATACCCTGCTCCAGTATGATGAACATCGGCACAAAGCCGATGAACAGCAGGGCGCAAGCGGGTACCGGCGGCCAGCCTACCGATAAAATAATGCCCGATAAAAGGGCCAGCAGGAAAGGTGGGTATTTCTTCTGCACTATTTGCGTGAATAGTTAGGCGCCTCTTTGGTGATGTCTATATCGTGGGCATGGCTTTCTTTCATGCCTGCATTGGTGATTTTGGTGAACTTCGCCGAGCTTTTCATCGTTTCCAGGTCTTTCGCACCGCAATAGCCCATACCCGCACGCAGGCCGCCCACAAACTGGGCCACTACTTCTTTCAGGTATCCTTTGTAAGCCACACGGCCTTCGATGCCTTCCGGCACCAGTTTCTTGATATCGTCTTCCACATCCTGGAAATAACGGTCGCTCGATCCCTGGGCCATGGCGCCGATGGACCCCATACCGCGGTATTCCTTAAATTTACGGCCTTCGTAAATAATGGTTTCACCGGGG
>JAKPBL010000111.1 GCA_029778965.1 Bacteroidota bacterium | reverse complement strand
GTATAGGTTTTCGGGGTGAAACGCGGCGTGCGGGCCGTTACATCGAGCGGCCGGCTGCCATTGTCGTAGACCGTGCGGGTCACCTGCCTGTGCGGGTAGCTGTTGTTCTGGTATTTGATCCACAACAGCAACTGCTGGTCGTCACGGGCGACCAGGTCGCTGATGGCATTGGGTTGTTCTTTTTCGCCCACTTCGCGAATGCGGCCCAACGCATCATACAGGGTATAGCTGTAGTAACCAACCCCCTGTTGTTTGGCGTTCTGGCTCACCGAGAGGCGGCCGAGCCGGTCGTACCAGAAATTGCTCAGTCCGCCATCGGGGCTCTCCTGGCTCACCACCTGGTTGAGGCTGTTGTAGCGATATACGGTGGCCAACTGGTGCATCGGCAGGTAGACCGTGCCGGCAGCCCTGGATATGGTTACCTGCGACAGGGAATCGAGGTCGTGGATGGGGCGCACGCCTGCCGGCGGAATGGTTTTCACCAGGTTGCCCGCCTGGTCGTAATAGTACAGCGTATAATGGTACTCGCTCTGCAGGCTGGTCATCTGGAGGCTTTCACCGGGTGCCGCCGCCAGGCAGGCCGACAGGTAGCTGGTCTCAAAATTACCATACAGCAGCTTCTGCTGGAACTCATACACCATTTCGGTTACCTGCCAGGTGAGGCTGCTGGAATCCTTGCACGAGGTAGGCAGTTCGTCTGCAGACAAGGTCGGGAAGGTTTCTTCTACGGCGTCACTGCATAGCAGCAGGTCGCTATTGTACACCCGTACGGTGGAAGTAACCAGGGTATCGGGTTGGCAGCCGGCAGTGGCAGTGGTCGATGTGCAATTGCTGTTCAGCGCCAGCAATCCTTTTGACGCGTACAGCGCCTTCACCTCGTCAACGCTCAGATAAGTACCCAATGCATTGTTCACATAGGCAGCAAACGCTTCACAGCGGCTGGCGGTATAATGCACCGTCAGTTTCAGGGGGTTGCCGCCATCGGGGGTAATGCCGTGGAATACATGTTTTTTGTATTCATCGACGGTATCGCTGTCGATCTTGTACAGCACCGGGTAGTTTACCCCTCGTTGCCCCAGGTGATTATAGACACCGCGTACCAGCGAGTCGACGTTCTGGTGCAGGTAGTCCTGGTTGCTCCAGAAATCATAACCGGGGTCGCCTTCCTGTTCGGTGGTGAACGGAAAATTCTTTCGGGCGGTTCCCGTGTCTTCAGCCGGCATGTTGGCCATGCGGGTTTCATTGGGAATCCACAAACCCGTCAACTGCGATGCCTGCATAAAAGGGAATTTGGTTTCCTGCCGGTAATGGGCAGCGGTGATCCACGGATCATGCAGGGCATACAGGTCCATGCGGGCGGAGTCTACACTGCTGTTGCGCGGCAGCCGCGACACATCCATTACATGCGTGGAGCGCGTGGTGAACCAGATACCCATATTGGTCCATACAATTGCAGCCAGGCGCGCCGGCGCATAGAAGGCCCTGTTCTCTTCGTCGAGGTCCATCTGCAGGGTTTTGACGATCGGCACCTGCATCGAGTCGCTGATGGTGGTCAGGTGAGCCGGGTATTTGCCGGTAAACCGGGTCAGGATATTTTGCAGCGTGTCCTGCCGCACATATACTTCGGGCCGCCAGGGAAGCTGGTGCATTTTCACCTGGCAGTGGTTGATCAACCAGTCGGCAAGATTCTCGGCGGTGTACCCACTGGTGAGACCGAGATGGGTGTACATGTACCATTCAAAAAGGGCCCGCGCCGTCATCACCGAATCCACCCAGGTCCAGTTCTCCGACGATTCATACGACCTGTTCAGCATGCCCCTCGCCGCCGGAACCGTATCAGTAGCCATGACGGTCAGCTCGTCCTGGCTTATATAGGGCCCCGATGAAGCAGGCGCTTCTGCAACCGGTGGCCTGCCGCCAGCCGATGCACTGGGATTGAATATTTTTTTGATAATCGGGGGCTGTACCGCCATGTGAACGGTGGCCCCGTTAAGATGGTCGGGGAACTCTGCCAGGAAATGATAGTAGGTTTTCGTCAGGTCTTCGCAGGTGATGTAGCCGGGCATGGGCACGCCGGTCGACAAAAAGCGAATGGTGTCTTTTACGCAATTGTTCTCCACAGGGCCGTCACTGACCTCGGTAGAGCCGGCATAATTCCCGGGCGTGGCGTCGCAGAGATCAAGGAAATCGAGAAACTCGGTGGCCGTTTTACGCACGCCGGTATTTTCGTACATATAGCGTGCATAAAATATATTCTGCTGCAAGGTATCGTCTTTGGTGGGTACAATGGAATTGAACGCCGTAGTAAAACCGGTGTGGGCGTCGGCCACTTTCTGGCAGTCCACGCAGGCGTTCTGCACATACCCGCATTGCAGCACGGGCGGCAGTACAATGGGCTGCGATAACCGTGAACAGGTCAGTTCGTTGTTGCAGAGGCCAATCAGTGAATCGAGTGCGGTTTGTGTAATGCTGGTTTTATATACCGCCAGCATAAAGGCGCTCATATTGGCATACTTGCCCGTGTACCGATCGTTGTACACCTGCTGCAGGCCGCGTATGTTCTTGCATTCACAGTCATCGGGTTTGCTGTACAAGGGTTTTTTCACCGATACCACCGGTTTTTCATAAGGCGCCGGGGCATCGATGGTGAGGCCGCTACACAAAGTGATATCCTGGCTGATACCGGGCGTATTGTTGACATAATCGATAATGGCTTCGCTGAAGCTTTTGAAAGGATAGGTGCTGCCGGGCTTTACGGTGCTGGCGCCATAGGGATGGCTGGCATCGCCGCCTTCTTCACATACCGCCAGGAGCCGGCTGATGATCTCGGCGTAGTCGCGTTCCCTGTCAAAACCACAGCCCGAACTTTCCAGCTTATCCCACCAGTATTCCACATAAGAAGAACAGTTACTCTGTACCGATTGCATAACAGCGTCTTGCCCCTGGGCCACGAGCGTACCGGCATCCTGCTCATTCGGGTTTATCCCGTGCAGGTCCATTTTCTGGGCGGCCGTCGACGGGTCGAAGAAAATGCGGTACAGGTTATCTACCGCCGGCGGCGGGTTGCCCTGGAACAGGAAGTTGCTGGTGATCGTTATTTTCTTCGCCAGATACTGCGCTTTAAACACTTCCCAGGCCTCATCAAGTTCGGTTTCACAAAGCTGGCTGTTGCTGAAAACATTGGCCGGGTTGTTGAAAATGGCCACGCAGGCGGCATCCAGGGTCTGATCGCCCTTGCCGCATTTTACCAGCATATTCGACATTTTCCACAGGTCGGCATAAGCAACCGGCGAATTGCTGGTCTGTATCGCGTTCATCAGCAAATCGGTCATTTGCACACGCTCAGCGCTATTGTCTATAAAGAAGGGGTCTGCTTTGCCTGAAGGGAACCGGTTGGCGGGCGTTGTCGACAGGCGCAGGGGATTCAGGTAACCCAGCCGGAATGCTTCTTCAAAGCTGGATACCTTTTGTATGTCATTGTCCCAGGCATTGCTCTGCTGCAGGGAACCATATCGCTGATACACTTCGAATTCGGGGTGCCTCGACAGCAATACCGACTCATCGTTCACATTCAAGTCATAACGTTCCGTGATATCCTTGTAATACACCCCGCCTTCTTTCATCTGCGACAACATCAGGTCGCGGTAAAAATCAGCATCATCGGTTTCCAGGGCATAATCGGTGTAACAACCCAGCTTTTCATCGCCGGTGATCGTCGCTTGCTGGGAATATATTTCCTCTTTGGTCGTTTTTTCATTGTTCAGCCTGAATACCTGGTCGCGGTAATAGTCCATGCCCGGCCGGCTGACCGACAGCTCTTTGGTAATACTGTAGGCGCCTTCGGGCAGCGACAATGAAAAAGACTCACTCATATCCCGGTCGGGGTCGCTGCAGTTGCTGTTGATCTCGTTCAGTGAAAAATTCGACTTGCGGTACACAAACGCCGTATCGCCGGGTAAGCCCTTATTGTTACAGTCGTTGCTGATGCGGATGACCAGGTCGTACAAACAGTCATAACAAACATCGTTTTGCTGCCAGTCGGGTATATGGGCTGTCTGACTGTTCAGGCTATAGGTGAAACTGTAGGTGCCGTCGACGGGCGCCAC
>JAKPBL010000378.1 GCA_029778965.1 Bacteroidota bacterium | reverse complement strand
GGTATCGCTGGAAAGACGCCCTTATTCCGTATATCGGCCTGGAATGGAATGATTTCCGCCTGGGGGTAACCTACGACGTGAATACGTCGAGCCTCAAAACCGCTTCTCAACGGCGTGGCGGCATCGAGTTGTCGCTGATCTATATCAAGCGCCGCAGCGACGGCGGGAAAGACATTCCCTGTCCCAAGTTTTAATGCTATCGCCGCCATTTGGCCGGCCCGCTTACCGATGCATTTCCCTTTACATAAAAGCGATAGGGCAGCAACGCATCTTCGCCCGCATAATCAACGCCAATGCGCGGGCTCACCCCTATTTTTTCGGGCGGCAGCGCAAACCCGTCGTCGCAGATGCTGATGTCACCTTGCAGCGACACGCCGCTGTGCGTAACGCCTATACCCAGTATGCGGGTTACATTACCTGGGCCACGGCCCAGGCTGCTGTCGGGCGATGGTTTCCCCGCGCGGGCCAGCATGGCGGCAATGCCCTGTACCGGCTCGATCGCGCGGACCAGCACTACCAGGGGCTGGTCTTCGGGCGCCAGGGTAACGTTAAAAAGATGGTGGATGCCATAACAGAGATACACATACGCTTTCCCGCCTTTTGCATACTGCACTTCGGTGCGGGGCGTACGGCGATGATTATACGAATGTGAAGCCCGGTCGGCCGCGCCGTTATAGGCTTCGGTTTCAACGATCCGGCCACTGGTCACCACACCGTTCACCCGGGTGACCAGCAGCTTGCCCAGCAGATCCCGGGCTGCAGCCACCACATTGTCGGTCAGGTAAAAAGAGGAAGGTAATTTTCGCATGGTTTTCGCTGGTTGTCATCAATGTAATACATTTAGGCGCTAAAAGAACAGGGTTGCTCAAAGAGATTATCATTGCCGTTCAGTCGTTTTTCAAAGCGCATCGTTTTATCAGAGAGCACCGCCTCTGGCGATGGATCATTGGTCCGGGCATTGCCTATGTGGTACTGTTCCTCGTTGGGTTGTATTTTTTCATCCGGTCGAGCAATGCCGCCGTCAACTGGCTCAGCAACCTGGTAGGCATCGACACCTGGCTGCAGCAGCAGCGGAATCCCTTTCTCAGCTTCATTTTCATGATGAGTAACCTGATGGTGCGCATCCTCTTCGTATTCTTTTATTTTTCTTTCTTTAAATACTTTTTCCTGATAGTGGGATCGCCGGTATTCGCTTACCTGAGCGAAAAGACCGAGTCGATCATTGAAGGGCGCGAGTTCCCCTTCAGTTGGCCGCAACTGCTGAAAGACATCCTGCGGGGCATACGGCTCTCGCTGCGCAACCTGCTCTGGCAAACGGTCTATACCGTATCAATACTGATCCTGTCGTTTATCCCCGTAGTGGGCTGGATCAGCCCCATGCTGTCGCTCTTCGCCGAATGTTACTATTACGGCTTTTCGATGATCGATTACAGTTGTGAACGCCGGAAGCTGGGACCGGCCGAAAGCATACGCTTCATCACCGATCACAAGGGGCTGGCCATCGGCAACGGCCTGCTTTTTTACCTGATGCACCTCGTGCCGCTGCTCGGCTGGGTGCTGGCGCCCAGCTACGCCGTCATCGCTGCTACCCTCAGCGTACGGGAAATTGAAAAATGAACGCCATGACCCAGCCCGGAACTGTTTGGTTGATCCCCTGCTACCTGGAAGAAGATTCGATGAACTGCCTTCCCGCCTATATTCTTCCCACTATTCAGCAATGCAGTGTTTTCTTCGTGGAAAATGAGAGAACCGCGCGTCGCTATCTCAAAAGATGGTGGAAAGAAATGGTGATCGACGACTATGAATGGCATGCGATCGGCAAAGTGGAAGCGGAAACATTGAACATATTCAGGCAGCGGGTGAGCGCAGGAAAAACGATCGGCATACTCAGTGAAGCCGGGTGTCCCGGCGTGGCCGATCCGGGACAGTTGCTGGTCGCTGCTGCGCAAGAGCTATCGGCTACTGTAAAGCCCCTCGTGGGTCCAAGTTCGATATTGCTTGCACTCATGGCCAGCGGCATGAACGGCCAGCAGTTTCGCTTTGTCGGCTACCTGCCCATCGATGCGCTGCAACGCAACAAGACCATCAAAGAACTGGAAGCAGATTCAGCAAAACAACAATGTACCCAGGTCTTTATAGAAACGCCTTATCGCAACCACCAGTTGTTCAGCACACTGCTGCAGCAATGCCGGGCCAATACGCGGTTATGCATTGCCGTTAACCTCACGGCGGCCGATGAAAGCGTCGTCACAAAAACGATCAGCGACTGGAAAAAGCAATCACCCGACTGGCACAAAAAGCCGGCTATCTTTCTGCTGCAGGCAGGTTAATGGCCCGTGGCCGGCTTGGGGTCAATGACCGTGCCGCCGTCGGCGCCCCGCATGGCCATGATGCTGTCCACTATGTACACCGTATTGCCGCGCCAGGGCAGCACCCCGTTGTATTGTTTATAATGCAGCTCAAATTCCTTACCGCTGTTGCTCATCAATTGGTTGGCGATCTTATCGTCGGCCACTGAAAATTCAAATTCATAGCTTTGGATGCTGCCGGCGGCGCCACCCCTGAAGCCCGATTGGATCAGCTTCCCTTCCCAGGTCTTGAAAACGTATCCTTTCTTCATCATGTAATTCAGTTGTCCCGCTTTAACGCCTTCTGCAAATACCCAGTTGTAGCGATAGTAAAAAAAGCCTACGGAAAACAGGATCAGCACCAGGATAAGGGTCCATAAAAACTTGCCCATAGTTGTAAGTTGAGGTTATTCTATGCCGTATTTATCCACAAGGTATATCAGGATCGCCATGTTAAGCGCACCCAGGTCGAGTTCGCGTTTATTCACGTTCTCGAACACATCGTTTGGCGTGTGGTGAATATCAAAATAACGTGCGCCATCAGGAAGCAGCTCGCCTACGGGGGTACCCAGCACCCGGTTCAGCGGCCCCACGTCGGTGCCGCCCCCGTCAGACGTAAACAGGTAGGTGCCATAGGGCTGCAGCAGCGGCGCCCATGATTTTATTTTGGTCAGTTTTTCGGCCGGCAGCGTAAACGAAAAGCCACGGGGAGTGAACCCGCCCGCATCGCTCTCCATCGCCAGTATATGCTGCTCATTTTTGTCCCTGGCTTCTTCGGCGTATTTACGACCGCCGCGGGCGCCGTTCTCTTCGTTGGCGAACAATACCGCGCGGATGGTATGCCGCGGCGTGTACCCGATGGCTTTCAGTGCCCGCAACACTTCGATGGCATGCACACAACCCGTGCCATCGTCATGCGCCCCTTCGGAAGGGTCCCAGCTATCGAGGTGACCGCCCACGGTAATATATTTATCGGGAAACTGCGAGCCCTTCAGTTCACCGATCACATTATGCCCCTGCACATCGGGCAGCATCTGTGCATTGGAGCGATAGAATACAGTTACTTCCTTTCCGGCTTTCAACTGGGCGATCAGCTTGTCGGCATCCTGCAAACCCATGGCCGCCGCCGGAATTTTCGGCAGGCTGCTGTCGTAGCTCGTACCGCCGGTATGCGGGTAATTATCGGTGCTGCCCGAAATGGACCTGATCAGTACGGCTTTAGCCCCATATTTGGCGGCCCGACTGGGTCCGCTGCGGCGATATATGCCGTCGACCCCATACGCCTTAAAGGTTTCGAGCATACTGTTGTCGAAAAAATTATTGTACACCACGATCTTGCCCTTCAACTGGTCTTTTTTTGCTTCGAGATCGTCGAAATCATTTACCAGTATGGCAGGCAGGGTAAGCCCGGCATTGCCCGTTCCCACTGAATTGCCCAGGGCCAGTATGTACAGTTTTGTTTTGGCGGATGAGCCCTTCACCGTGTACCAGGCCTCTTCGCCTGTACCCCGCACCCAGTGCGGCACCATGCAGGCCTGCAGCCAGACCTTATCGGCGCCGGCGGTCTGCAGCGCTTTTTGTCCCCAGGCCTCGGCCTTGGGCATACCGGCTGATCCGGCCAGCCGCGGTCCTACCGTTTTACACAGCACCCGCAGGTTCTCATAGGCGGTGGAACGAAGCAATATCTCTTCTGATAACTTCTTAATAAACAGGGAGTCTTCGGTTTGTGCCGCTGCCCCGGTGAAACAGAAAGCGGCGAGTAACCAAACAAATCG
>JAKPBL010000081.1 GCA_029778965.1 Bacteroidota bacterium | reverse complement strand
TCCCGGTTCCCGTTCCTGCATAAACAATTGTATGATTAAAGCATTGCTGATCGACGACGAACGACTTGCGCGCACCGAGCTGCGGAAGCTGCTGGCCGACTTTCCCGAGGTGGAAGTGATCGGCGAGGCTGCCAATGCAAACGAAGGCATCGAAGCCATCGACAACCTGCAGCCCGACCTGGTATTTTTGGACATACAGATGCCGGGAAAAACCGGCTTTGAGATGTTGAGCGAGCTGGAGAAAACCCCGCATGTGATCTTCACGACGGCGTATGACGAATATGCCCTGAAGGCATTTGAAGTGAATGCGCTCGACTACCTGCTGAAGCCGGTAGAGCCACGCCGGCTGGCCGATGCCATACACAAGCTGCACCTCGCTGAAGAGAAAGAAGCAATGTCGGCGGTGGTGGGCACCAACCGCAGCCTGCTGGGCGAGCACGACCAGGTATTCGTGAAAGACGGCGAACGCTGCTGGTTCGTTAAGCTCAGCGATATCCGCCTCTTTGAGAGCGTCGGCAATTATGCAAAGGTGTTTTTCGGCGCCAACAAGCCGCTTATCCTGAAATCGCTCAATGCGCTGGAAGAACGACTCGATGAACGGGTTTTCTTCCGGGCCAACCGCAAGCACATCGTCAACCTGCGGCTGATCGAAAAAATAGAACCTTATTTTAACGGTGGTTTGCTGCTGGAACTGAAGGGCGGCGAAAAAATTGAGGTCAGCCGCCGGCAGACAGTCAAGTTCAAAGAAATGATGAGTCTTTAATCTACACACATGAAAAGATATTTCCTGCTGGCGACCGGTATTACCCTGGGCACTTTTGCCAGTGCACAGCCGGCTTTAAAACTGATTGAGCAGAAAGAAGTTGCCCGGATAGAAAAAACACTGAGCGCCGACGACATGGAGGGGCGCGCCATCTTCAGCAGGGGCATCGATAAGGCAGCCGATTTCATTGCCGCCGAATTTAAAAAAGCGGACCTGCAGACGGTGGCGGGCGCCGACAATTACCTGCAGGTATTTTACCAACTGAAGCCGGAGTTCAGGAGCGGATCGGCCACGGTAAACGGGCAGGCGCTGGACGAAAAAAAATGGATGCTGATCACCAGCGAGCCCCAGGTGAGCATCAATGAGCGATCAGGATATGAGATCGCGAAAATCCCGGCGGGCGCCGAGTTCTTCCGGGAGGCGTATAAGTTTGTCGGTTCCGGCAAGAATATGCTGGTGCTGGTGGATCCGGGCTTTGCGGCCAACTTCCCGCGGCTGGGTAACTTCAAGCGGTCGATGATGGAGTCGAAGTCGAACACGCTGTTCCTCCTGCTCGGCGAGGCGCCCGAAACATTCAGCGTGGAAGCCACGCACGACATCAAAAAAGAGCGGCTGCAGAATGTAGTGGGCATGATCCCCGGAAAATCGAAAAAGGATGAGTTCGTGATATTTTCAGGGCATTACGATCACCTCGGCATTGGCAAGCCGGTAAATGGAGACAGCATTTACAACGGCGCCAATGATGATGCGGCAGGTACCACGGCGGTTATCATGTTATCGAAATATTTCAGCAGGCTGAAGAACAATGAGCGTACGATCATCTTTGCTGCGTTTACGGGTGAGGAGTCGGGCGGCTTTGGCGCGCGCTATTTCAGCCAGCAGTTCGACCCCGCGAAAGTGGTGGCGATGTTCAATATCGAGATGATCGGCACCGACAGCAAATGGGGCAAGAATTCGGCCTATATCACCGGGTATGAAAAAACCGATATGGGCAAGATACTGGAGAAGAACCTCAAAGGTTCGGTCTTTACATTCTATCCCGATCCTTATCCTGAGCAGCAATTGTTCTACCGCAGCGACAATGCCACCCTTGCCCGCCTGGGTGTGCCTGCCCATACCATTTCCACCTCGAAGATGGATAGCGAAAAATATTATCATACGGTAGATGATGAGTTCGAAACGCTCGACATGAAAAACATGACCGAGATCATCAAAGCTATTGCGATCAGTTCGGCGTCTATTGTAGCAGGTAAGGATACGCCCAGCCGCGTGGATGCCAGTGATCTTCGCCGTTGAACGATAGTATTAGAATAGACTGAGAGCCGGAACAAGGCTTTTTAAAGACGGCAGACCCGAACAGAAGCTTGAACTTTTGGCGGCAGCCGCGGGCGCATGGCGGTTTTAAAGGTGTACACGCGGATAGAATAGAGCAATGATGATACGAGTTAGCGAAAGCAAAGAGAAAGATATCGATGCTCTGCGGAATTTATTTCTTAAGACAAGGGTGATGACCTTCACCTGGGCCGACACTTCGCAGTTCAGGATATCGGATTTTGACGAGGCTACGGAGAAAGAATATATCCTGGTGGCTTTCGCCGGCGAATTGTTGGTTGGGTTTGTTTCCGTTTGGGCAGCCGACAATTTTATTCATCATTTGTATGTCGACGAGCAGTTTCAGAACCAGGGCGTAGGTACAAAACTGATACAAGCTGCGCTCGATAGATTTGGCTATCCGATCAGATTAAAATGTGAGGAGAATAATACAAGGGCGCTTCGTTTTTACAGGCAAAAAGGCTTTGTTGAAATCGAAAAAGGGCAGGCCGGGGGCGCGGCATACATCCTGCTTGAGCTGGATAATGCGTAAGAGGACAGGCCCGGCAATATTTCTTTTGTCGCCTTGTAACTTTTACCTGGCTCAGCCGTTTCAGGCCTCTGGCAACGGGGCAAGATCGATTTGAGTACGACAGAAAAATATGACAGGAAAAATGTCAGATAAGATAACTGCAAGAATTGCAGGCGCTTTGTATTTAGGGGTGATAGTGACGGGCATTTTCACGTTGATGTATGTGCCTTCCAGGCTTTTTGCGGCAGACAATGCCGCGCTGACCTTTCAGAAGATTGTTTCCTCACAGTCACTCCTGCGCTGGGGAATTGCAGGTGGCCTGCTTTGTTATACTTTTTTTCTTTTCCTGCCGCTTGTATTGTATAAACTCCTGCATTCAGTAAATAAAACCTATGCCCGGCTTATGGTGCTTTTGGCGGTTCTGAGTGTCCCCGTATTTTTCTTAAATGTTCAAAACCTGTTTTCAATTCTTTCACTTGTCGATGGAGGGCAAACCAGGTTTGGGCTGACAAGGCAGGAAATCCAGTCACAAACTATGTTATACCTTGCCCAATATGACAATGGTATGCGGGTTGTTCATATATTTTCTGGGCTGTGGCTGTTCCCTTTTGGCTATTTAGTGTATAAATCTGGCTTTCTGCCGAAGATTTTGGGTATTGTCTTAATGCTCGGCTGTTTTGGCTACCTGGTAAATTTTACGGGGCACACGCTATTCCCCGGCTATTCACAAACGGGTATTTCGTCAGTTGTCAGTCTGCCGGCAAGCATTGGCGAAATCGGGATCTGTTTGTGGCTGTTGATTATCGGGGTAAAGAACAAGGAAGCAACCTGACGGAACGCACCGCTATCAGACATCCGCAATGCCTTCCAACACCTCCCAGCACCCGTTGAACACCTGTTGAACACCTGACCACAGCCTGACTGAGGCCTGCACCGGCCTGAAAAACCCGGGGCAGATTTACTGGAAGCATATCCCCGAAACCCGCAGAGCTCCTTTACCGGATATCCTTCTGTTTTCCTGAAAGCGGGATTTAAAATTGAAGGCGCGGCAAAATATGGAAGAACGATTGCTTCCTGCTCATTCACAAATTGATCCGGTAGCGCCTTACCTGCGGCGTCTTCTTTGTTGCAGCATTCAAACGGGAAATGCGCTTCCTGGTTGGTCATTGTTTCTCCTTGTTAAAAAAACGTACTCAAAAATTTAACTTTTGGAAAAGGAGGAAGTCCAAGCTTACAATAAACAGCAGGCACTATGAAAAATGTATTTTTTTTATTATTCGTACCGATCTTATTTATAAGCTGTGATAAAGGCGGTGACCCAACGCCAGCCCAACCTGATGCCACTATGTACTTTCCGCCGAATTCAGGAACAGCATGGGAAACTACCCCTGTTGCACAATTGGGCTGGAATACCGGCGCCATCGACGAACTAAAGACTTTTCTCG
>JAKPBL010000070.1 GCA_029778965.1 Bacteroidota bacterium | reverse complement strand
ATCCAGAGCCGGCAAATCATTTTCTCGCTCATCTTCGAAGGATAATTTCTATAGCTGCAGGGGTTTGCTTAATTTGATGTATGCTACTTCCTATCGGCGATGACAACAGCGACCGCCACCTGACGCCTTATATTACCTGGCTGCTCATACTTGCCAATATATTCGTGTTTGTGTTTTTACAGGGATTCGGCAGCAATACCGCCTTTACCTACGCTTTTTCAACCGTTCCGGCCGAAATACTTACCAACCACGACATCGTCACCGCCGGTAAAAAAGTGCTGATCGACGGACAGTATTATTTCGTTCCCGGCCTTCAGCCCACGCCCATCCCGGTATTTCTGACCATTATCAGCTCGATGTTCATGCACGGCAGCTTTGCGCATATAGCCGGGAATATGCTGTATCTCTGGATATTCGGTGATAACCTGGAAAGTCGGATGGGGCATATCCGCTACCTGGTTTTCTACCTGCTCTGCGGCGTTATCGCCGCACTCAGCCATGTTGCTTTCACCGCTTTCACCGGCGCCGACCCCCTCACGCCCAGCCTCGGCGCCTCGGGCGCCATCTCGGGCGTGTTGGGCGGCTACCTGCTGCTGTACCCTACCCGCCGGGTCAAGGCCCTGCTGGGCTGGTTCATCATCTATATTCCAAGCTGGATCGCCCTCGGCATGTGGATTGTGCTGCAACTGGTCAGCGGCTTCGGCGCCATCGCCGGCCAGTCAGACGGGGTCGCCTATGCCGCCCATGTCGGCGGGTTCATTGCGGGCTTCCTGCTGGTCAAATTCTTCGACAAAGGCGAAACAAAAGCCGCACCAGCGCCCCAAAAATGGGTGCAAAGGCGCTGGTAATGAATACACATATACTATTTCACTACATCGTAAGTCACACATTCATATCCGGCACGGAATTTTATTGGGTACATACAATGAAAAATGCATTAAAATAGCCAGTTACCGGAACCCAGCGGGCTGCCGGCTGTTTGGATAACGATACCTTTAAAACCCGTCATTCAGAAAATTTTTACCCAATGGTTTCAGTTATTATCCCGGTGCTGAATGAAGGCGCCACCATCCGGAAAGTTATCCGGATCATCAAGCAGAGCAGTTTACCGACGGAGATCATTGTGGTGGATGATAATTCGACCGACAATACCATCGACGAAGCCCAGAAGGAAGCGGTACGCATTGTTACCAGCAGCCGGCGAGGCAAGGGGCTGTCGATGCGCGAAGGATTACTGGCTGCGAAATACGATGTGGTGGTATATCTCGACGGAGACATTATCACCTACCCGCCCGATGTGGTGGACCTGCTCGCCAATCCCATCCTTAATGATGAGGCCGACTTTGTAAAATCCACTTTCAAACGCCAGGCCGGCCGTGTTACGCAACTGGTGGCCAAGCCCCTGCTGAGCATCCTGTTCCCCGAACTGAGCGATTTGGAGCAGCCGCTGAGCGGCATGATCGCCGCCCGTAAATCGTTCCTCGAAAAAGTGAGCTTTGAAAAAGACTATGGCGTGGATGTGGGATTGTTGATCGACGTACACCGCATGAACGCGCGCATTAAAGAGGTGAATATAGGTAAAGTGCAGAATGCCATGCAATCGCTCGAGAGCCTCGGCAAAATGAGCAAGCAGGTAACCCGTACCATTCTCAATAAGGCCGATGCGCAGAGCCTGCAAACCCTGGGACACATCGACCTGATCAACCGGCAAATGGAGTCGGCCGTGCTGGAATCGATCACCCGGATGGAGAAGATGGTGCTGCTCGAAATGAACCACCTGGTATTACAGGCGCATTTCGGTGAAACCGCTGCCGATACCCTGGGACTGGAAACGGAATACAAGTCGATCCAGAAACTATATCCCAACCCGCCCGAACGGCTGGCGGCGATCGCCGCTTTGTTTGCCGGCACCAGCCTGCCTACCCTGCTGGAAATCGCCGACGACATCGAGCTGATGCCCGGCATCAAAGACCTGATCGCAGAATTGAAAAAAAGGGGTTATACGGTAGGGCTGCTTACCGAACAATTCTCTTGCGTGGCCAACCACCTGAAAAACACGCTGGGTTTCGATATGGTGCTTTGCAACCGACTTGTGCTCGATGAGGGCATCGCCACCGGCGAGCTCGAATATGCGCCCTATTTCCTGGAAGAAGACGATGTACCTGCTTCTTACCAAAAGTCGCAGGTGTTTTCGTATATTAAAGACCGTTACCAACTCGACCCCCAGAACATCGTGTATATCACCGCCAGCGCAACCGACCGCGCCTGCCTCAACGCTGCGGGTATCGGGCTGCTGCTAGAAAACCATGACATCGAATCGTTGCTCGACATGCTGCCCGGTGTGAATGAAAGCAAAAGCTACCTGTCGATGGCCCGCTCAGTGAAGCCCGCCTCGCTGGTGCTGCCGGCGGTAGTACTGGGCGCCGTGGGACTGATGGCCTGGATGGGACTGAAATCGCTTAAAAAGAAAACGCTGCAACAGGTTGACCCCGATGCAGCGCCTTGTATGAATTAGAAGCAGGGGTTATACCAGCATTCTTAAAGGTTCTTCCAGCAGTGATTTTACGGTTTGCAGGAAAGCTGCCCCAGTAGCGCCGTCTACCACCCGGTGGTCGCAGCTCAGGGTTACTTTCATGATATTGCCCGGCACTACGGCGCCGTTCTTCACTACCGGCACCTGCTGAATAGCGCCTACGGCCAGGATACAGGCATCGGGCGGGTTGATGATCGCGGTAAAATCGTCGATGCCGAACATACCAAGGTTACTGATGGTGAAAGTGCTGCCCTCCCAGTCGGCCGGCTGCAGTTTTTTCGCTTTGGCTTTACCGGCGAATTCTTTTACCTCGGTGGCGATCTGCGCCAATCCCTTGCCGTCGGCGAAACGTACCACCGGTACCAGCAGCCCGTCTTCCACGGCAATGGCCACCCCGATATTTACATGGTAGTTCACACGGATGGTATCGCCCTGCCAGCTACTGTTTACAGCAGGGTGTTTTTTCAGCGCCAGCGCCACCGCTTTCAGCACCATATCATTGAACGATATTTTTACCGGCGCCGTTTCATTGATCTGGGCCCGGCTGGCCACTGCCTTGTCCATATCGATCGACAGGGTCAGGTAGAAATGCGGCGCGGTGAACAGACTTTCCGCCAGACGCTTGGCGATCACTTTCCGCATTTGCGAAACCGGCTTGTCTTCGAAGCTTACCTGGCCTGCAGGAGCCGACGGTACCGCTGCCGCAGATGGCGCCGCTTTGGTGTCGGCAGCCGCTTTGGCCGGTGTGAAGCTTTCGATATCCGATTTTATGATGCGGCCGCCGTCGCCGCTACCTTGTACCTGGTTCAGGTTGATGCCTTTTTCAGCGGCAATTTTACGGGCCAGCGGAGAAGCTTTTACCCGGCCATTCTCCTGGCTGTTGTCAGCCGTGGCAGAACCGGTCGCTGTTGCTGCCTGCGCAGGGGCGGCTTCGGTGCTGGCGGCAGGCGCTGCTATGGCGCCACCCGCAGCGGCTGCCTTGATGGCGGCCACATCCACTTTTCCTTCTTCGCCGATCACGCAGAGCAATGCGTTCACCGGTACTTTAGCGCCCTTGTCGGCGCCTATGTATAACAGCGTGCCGTTTTTATAGCTTTCCAGGTCCATGGTCGCCTTATCGGTTTCGATCTCGGCCAGCAGGTCGCCTTTGTTCACTTTATCCCCCACTTTCTTATGCCAGGCAGCAATCACCCCTTCTGTCATGGTATCGCTGAGACGCGGCATGAGGATCACTTCTTCCATTTTGCCAAGGTCGGGTGCATTGCCCGCGGGCTTTTCTGCCGCCGGAGCCGGGGCTTTCTCTGCCGGGGCCTCCGCTTTCGGCGCAGGAGCCGACTCGCCTTTGGCGCCGCCCAGCAGCGCGCTGATGTCTTCACCCTGGTTGCCGATAATGGCCAGCAGGTCGTTCACCTGCAGCTTACCGCCTTTTTCAGTGCCTATATGCAGCAGCGTACCGTCTTTGTAGCTTTCCAGGTCCATGGTCGCCTTGTCGGTTTCCACTTCTGCCAGCAACTCGCCTTTCTTCACGGGATCGCCCACCTTTTTATGCCAGGCGGCAATTACCCCTTCGGTCATCGTATCGCTCAAACGGGGCATCAATATCGCTTCAGCCATCTGATAGGGTGTTTTGTTTTAGATAATAAGAGGTCGAAATTAAGGCAATTTTATCTTTGTTCCATGCAGATCAACAAAGCCAGCTACCTGGTTAGCAGTCCCGATTGGGAAAAATGTCCGCCGGCCGACCGGCCCGAATACGCTTTTATCGGCCGCAGCAACGTGGGGAAGTCGTCCCTGATCAATATGCTTACCAGCAACCAGAAGCTGGCCAAGACCTCGGGCACGCCGGGGAAAACCCAGTTGATCAACCACTTCGAGGTGCTGAGCCAACCGGGCGCCGGCGGGGCCGTGCAGAAATGGTACCTGGTCGACCTGCCGGGATACGGCTTTGCCAAAGTGTCGCAGCAGCAACGGAAACAGTGGACAAAAATGATCGAGAATTACCTGCGTAAGCGGGAAAACCTGGTAAACCTTTTTGTGCTGATCGACGGCCGGCACGAGCCGCAGAAAATAGACCTTGAATTTGTAAACCAGTTGGGTGAATGGGAGCTGCCCTTTACCCTGGTATTTACAAAAGCCGACAAAGAGAACCAGCGCACGGTAGCGAAGAACGTGAAAGATTTTTTGCAGGAGATGCGGAAGTCGTGGCAGTTCCTGCCGGCTCACGTGGTGACCAGTGCGGTTAAAGGCCAGGGGCGCGACAAACTGCTGCAAATGATTGCAGAGATGAATGCAGCAGGTTAATTCACGACCTTATTGGCGCAGCTACTGCTGGCGAAGGCTTCGGGCTTGGCCTTGAAGGCAAAGCCCATTCCCAGGATATATCCCATCGCTTCTTTCAGCGCATCATTGCTTTTGAAATGCGGGTTGGTATTGATGTCGGCATGCACTTCCATGTCAACATTATACTCGGTGAACAGCGGGCAAAGCTCGTAGGCGATCTCGATGCTGCGCGCCACTTCTACCAGCATGCGTTCTTTGATGGAATATTTCTGGCGCGTCTTTTCATTGTGAATGAACATAAAGCCGCCGCGGCCTTCGCGCAGAAAAACGATCACGGTGGCAAATTCAGTTTCGCT
>JAKPBL010000068.1 GCA_029778965.1 Bacteroidota bacterium | reverse complement strand
CCCCGGTTTCGTTCCAGCAGGCTGGCCTGCAATACCAGTTCGCCGCCGGCCGGCAGGGGTATGCGTTTTTCCAGCACCTGCCCGTTTTTCCATTTTGCCGCGCCACCCACCAGGCATTTCCAGGTGGCGTTACCCGCCACCGCCAGGGCCAGTGCGGGGTCTTTGTTTTCCGATGGCTCCAGGCAGAAGATCTCGATGGCGCCTCCGCTCGGCTTCTGCATGTGCAGCCGGGCCGGGATTACCTTGGTTTGGTTAAACACCAGGAGGCTGCCGGCCGGCAGTTCCCCCGGCAGGTCGCGATACCGCTTGTCGGCGATTTTACCACTTTTATACACCAACAGCCGGCTTTCATCCCTTTCCGGCAGGGGAAAGGCAGCAATCCGGTCGTCGGGAAGTGAATAATTGTATTCGACTATGGCAATAGTGGCGGTTTTAAGGGCCAGGCTTCGATGATCGTTATCAGGCATCCGCGAAATTAGGCATTACCCGTCAGGTGCCACCCGTCGGGTCACACCCGACGGGTGGCACCTGACGGGTGAAAATGGGAGTAATTCACGGGTTATCCACTGCAATTCACAGGTAATCCACTGGTTGTTCCTATAATAATCGAGAATAATCGGGGTAAACGTAGATCTACGGCGGGTTTCCACGCGATTCTGCCCTGTGGAAAAAATAGTCTTTTCCAAATTTGTTTGGTAAGTGGGAAAAAGTGTTATTTTGTGGTAATAAATGTCAGCATCAGGACGTTTACATATCAATGAAAGGTTTTCTGGGCGAATACGAGGTTACGTTGGACGCCAAAGGGCGTTTCCTTCTCCCCGCAGGGCTGAAAAAGCAACTGCCGGAAGGAGCCGACAGCTTCGTGATCAACCGGGGGTTCGAGAAATGTCTTTCCCTGTATCCCATGCCTTCCTGGAAACCGATTTTCAGCGATATCAGCAAACTCAATGATTTTGACCCAAAGGTACGTGAATTCAGGAGGTACTTTCTGAACGGCGCCACCGAGGTGGAGCCCGACAGCGCCGGCAGAATACTGCTGCCACCCAACCTGAAAGCACATGCCGGATTGGAAAAAGACATCGTACTGGTGTCGGCCGTGAACAAGATCGAGATATGGGATGCGGCCCAGTACAAACAGCTCTTTGACAGTTTCTCACCGGACGCTTTCAGCAGCCTCGCCCAACAGGTGATGGCCAAGCCTGACGAAAGCAACAGTTGATGACGGCGGCCCAACCCATATCGGATCCCTACCATGTTCCGGTACTGCTGGCTGAATCGCTCGAAGCACTGGCGGTCAGGCCCGATGGCATATATGTCGACTGCACCTTCGGGGGTGGCGGCCATTCGCGGGCCATCCTCGAAAAGCTGGGACCCAACGGCAAACTGGTCGGGTTCGACCAGGACGCCGATGCCAAACAAAACCTGCCGGCCGACGACCGCCTCCTGTTCATACCGCAGAATTTCCGCCACCTGGCGCGTTTTCTCCGGTTACACAAGATCACCGGCGTAGACGGCATACTGGCCGACCTCGGCGTCAGCAGCCACCAGTTCGACGAAGCAGGCCGCGGCTTCTCCACCCGCTTCGATGCACCGCTCGATATGCGGATGGATACCAGGGCCGATATGACCGCCGCGCAGGTGCTGCAGACCTATACTGAACAGCAGTTGCACAAGCTGTTTGAACAGTATGGCGAGGTAACCAACGCCAAAACCCTGGCACGCACTATCACAGATACCAGGGGCAAGGTACCGATGGCCACCATCAGCCAGTTCAAGGCTGCATTGCAGCCGGTCGTGAAAGGCAACCCGAACAAATACTTCGCCCAGGTATTCCAGGCGCTTCGCATTGAAGTGAATGATGAAATGGGCGCGCTGAAAGAGATGCTCACGCAGCTTCCCCAGGTGCTGAACCCCGGTGGCCGCGCAGCCATCATCTCCTTTCACTCGCTCGAAGACAGGCTGGTGAAAAATTTTTTCCGGGATGGCCGCTTTGAAGAAACGCCCGATGAGAATCCTTTTGAGAACAGTAAAGTCCAGCCGGTACTGAAGGTGATCAGCAAAAAACCGATCATACCGACAGAAGCCGAAATGAAAATAAATCCAAGATCCCGCAGCGCAAAACTGCGCGTGGCGGAAAAGAAGTTGTGAAATGTTAATGTCCTATTGAACTACCAATGAGTATGGAAACCAGCAGCAAAAAAGAGAAACGATTCCGGATCAACTACCAGTTGATCGTAAAGAACCTCCCTTTCTTTTTATTTCTCAGCATACTGGCCGTGGTATATATCTACAATGGCCACTATTCTGACAAGATCATCAAATCCATCAGCAAAACAAGCAGGGAATTGCGCGAAATGCAATATGAGTACAAGACCCTGAAAAGCGAACTGATGTTTCGCAGCAAGCAAACCGAAGTGGCGCGCGCTGTGGAACCATTGGGGCTAAAAGAATTGACAACACCGCCGGTGATACTGACAGACAGCACCATTACCGGCAACTAAAAATACAACCGGTTGAAACGTGGAAGTGAAACGCGATATACTATGGAGGGTTTACCTGTGCTTCCTGGGAATCGTGGTGCTGGCGGGTTTCATACTGGGGAAAGCTCTTTACATACAGAATATCCAGGGCAACTACTGGCGTAGCAAAAGCGATACCCTGCATACCCGCATCGTAAACCTGGAAGCCGACCGCGGCACCATTTACAGCGAAGACGGCAACATGCTGAGCACCTCGATCCCTTATTTTAACATCTATGTTGATTTCGGGGCCGACGGACTGAGAGAAAAAAACGGAAAACGGTTTCGTGAAAACATCGACTCGCTGAGCATTCAACTGGCTGCCTTGTTTAAAGATCAGTCCGCCGCCGCGTATAAAGCGCAATTGCAGGAAGGCTTCCGCAAGAAGAACCGGTACTATTCGCTGAAGAAAAACATTTCTTTCGACGTGTACCAGAAACTTCGGGAGCTGCCGCTTGTAAAACAGGGGCGTAACAAAAGCGGGTTCATCGCAGAAGTGAAAAGCAAGCGGATGAGTCCGTACGGACTCCTGGCCAACCGCACCATCGGACTGGCCCGCGAGAATGCGCAGAATGTGGGATTGGAGCACACATACGACAGCCTGCTGAAAGGCGAAACCGGTAAAAGACTGGTACGCTTTATTTCAGGCGGTGTGGCCGTGCCGGTGGAAGGCTACGAGATCGAACCCGAAAACGGAAAAGACCTCAAGACCACCATCGACGTGAACATCCAGGACATCGCCGAGAACGCCTTGCTGAAAATGATGATCCAGAACGAAGCGGTGCAGGGAACCTGCCTGGTGATGGAAACGGCTACGGGAAAGCTCAAAGCGATCGCCAACCTCGGCAGAACAGCCGGCGGTGATTACTGGGAAGACCTGAACTATGCCATCCGCGCCACCGAACCGGGATCTACGTTTAAGCTGGCCACGATGCTGTCGCTGCTGGAAGATAAAAAGATCACCATCGCCAGCCCGGTGAACCTGGAAAAAGGCGTGTGGAAGGTAAACGGCAGAACGGTATTCGACAGCGAAAGGCATGGACGCGAAGAAGTG
>JAKPBL010000047.1 GCA_029778965.1 Bacteroidota bacterium | reverse complement strand
TTCGGAGAAAATGTCTTTCATCGTCGCATTCGAATAGTCCTTGTACGACGTGAATTTCTTTCGCATGCTATAGATTTGTTCATTCAGCTCGTCGCGGCTTACAAAGGGATAGCTCTTGCCCATTACATAAGTGTTCAGGAAAAGATCGATGGAGCCATTTTTGTCGAAGTCGGCATAATAAAGTTCTGCCGGCTCCTTCTCCGAGAAATGGATCTGCGAGTTTCGCCCTATATTACCGGCAACGATATCGGGCTTGCCATCGCCGTTCAGATCGGTGACCTGCAGGGAAAACCAAAGGCCATTTCCTTGCAGGGGAATATAATCCGATGTTTTGTTCACGAAACCGCCGGGTGTATTGAGAAATACGGATACGGGCATGAATTCGCCGCAGAGCACCAGGTCTTTGCGACCATCGTTATTCATATCGCACCATGCTGCGTCGCTCACCATGCCAATGCTGTCCATGGGCGTCGGGGTGATCGAAAATATGCCTTTGCCATTGTTCGTAAGCAGGTAGCTGGTGGGTGTGAGCGGGTATTTACCAGGTATGACGCGGCCGCCGACAAAAAAGTCGATATCGCCGTCGTTGTCGTAATCGCATGCCCTGACGCAGCCTTTTGCGCTGGCGGTCAGATCAGGCAATGCCTGGGCATTATATGCAAAATTGCCTTTGCCGTCGTTCAGGTAAATCGCGTCCTGCAAGGCAGCGGTGTGGGGTTCAAAAAGCGAGTAGCCGCCTTTTGCAACATAGAGATCGGGGAGGCCATCGTTGTTCACATCGGCAAAGACGGCGGCGCTGGTGGCGGTTGTTTCTTCATTGCCGATGGAAACGTTCTCCATTTTCCGGAAGCTGCCGTTTGGCTGTTGCAGGTAGATGCGGCCGGGTTCTGTTTTGGTGCCGCTGACAAAAATATCCTCCAGCCCGTCGCGGTTAACATCGGCTTTTGCCGAAACAGGTCCCGTTTTGGAATACATGAATGTCATCAGCAGTTGCCGCTTGAAATCATTTTCATCGAACGAGGTATTCGTATAGCCGAGCAGGTCGGGCGCCTTTTGAAAGAGCGGTGCCGGCGAGGCATTGGCAAGAGCCAGTGGCCGGGCGTTGTCGTAGTTGATCTCGACAAGCCCGTTGATGGTTGGCCTGGCGACCAGTTGGCGGCTGTTATCGGGCCAGACGATGAGCAGCGAATCGACCGATGCCGATGCGCCCAGCCCGAAGTGCTGTTCTAGGGGCATGCAGGAAAGGTAGCCCCTGGAAGGATTAACCTCGGTGTATTGCTGCTGTCCGCCAGCATACAAAATAAGTTTTGCACCTACTGCATTACGGTTGCTGGCTTTGTAGGCAAGCCGCACACGGAGATAATTATTTTGCCGGGTTTCGCGGCTGTTGTTTTTGTAAACGGCTGCCGGTGCATTGATCCGGTTTACCACCAGGTCGAGGTCGCCGTCGTTGTCGAGGTCTGCATATATCGCGCCGCTGGAGATACCGGGGTCGGTAATGCCCCAGGCTGTTTTCATATTGGTGAAAGAGAGGTCGTGGTTATTGCGGTAGATATAATCAGAAACGGTGGTGGAAGGCATGGCCCGCACCAGGTCCATCAATTGCGTCGGTTCCCGCTCCATCGCCTTTCTGATCTTGTAATCTCCCCAGTATTTTAGAAAATCCTTGTTGGTATAATCGCGCAGGTATCCATTGGTGATGAAAAGGTCTTTATATCCGTCGTTGTCGAGGTCGGCAAAGAGCGGCGACCAGCTCCAGTCGGTATTGGAAACGCCTGCCAGTTGTGCAATTTCACTGAAGGTGCCGTCACCATTATTCAGGTGCACGCTGTTGCGCATGTACTGCTTGTGCAGATCCTGCGATTGCATCAGTTGGAATGACTCGTAGTTTTCCTGCAGTTGCAGCAGCTTTTGCCGGCGGTTGTCTTCGGGAAGCATATCGAGCGTCATCACATCGGGCAGGGCGTCGTTGTTGAAGTCGGCGATATCCACCCCCATCGAAAAGTGGGAGAGATGGGTGAACGATTTTTTCGATTCTTCCCTGAAGGTGCCGTTGCCATTGTTGATGTACAGGAAGTCCTGCTCGTTATAGTCGTTGGTTACATATATATCCTGCCAGCCGTCTTTGTTGACATCGGCAACGGCGATGCCCAGGCCGAACGTGAGCGGGCTTTGCGCAATGCCTGCCTGGCGGGTGATATCGATAAAATGCCCGTTCCTGTTTTCATATAATTTGTTACCGGCCAGTGAATCGGTTTCCTGTCTGAAACGGGTAAACTCCAGGTTGTCGATCTTTTGCGTGCTGTGGTTCAGCAGGAACATATCGAGGTCGCCATCGTTGTCGAAGTCGAAGAAGGCAGCCTGGGTGCTGTAGCTTTTATCAGCGAGACCGTATTCAGCCGCCTTATCGATGAATTTATTGTTGCCCTGGTTAATGAACAACTGGTTCTTTCGTTGCTCTTCGGGTAGTTTGCCTGAATAGCAAACGTATATGTCAAGCAGGCCGTCATCGTTGATATCGGCCATGGTAACACCTGTTTTCCAGCTTTTGTCGCGGCCGCCTACGCCTGCTGTTTTGGTGATGTCTTTGAATTTCAGGGAACCCATGTTGAGGAACAATCGGTTGGGTTTCATGTTGGCGGAGAAGTAGAGGTCGATGAGCCCGTCGTTATTGATGTCACCGGCTGCCACGCCGCCGCCGTTGTAAAAGTATTCGTAGGCGAGCACGTTCAGGTTCTCTGTTTCATTGATCTCGTTGGTAAATGCAATGCCGGTTTCACCGGGAGGCAGCAGGTTGAAAAGAGTAGC
>JAKPBL010000046.1 GCA_029778965.1 Bacteroidota bacterium | reverse complement strand
GGCGAAAGGTCATAACCACATGCGCGAACAGCGCTACAGAATAAAAAAGCATAAAGCGCACCATAAAACGGATTGATTGGCGGGCCATGGTTTCCATGCCCTCTATGGTTCTGTTTTGCATTTCCATGGCCTGGCCGATGGCCTGGTCGAGCATTTCGGGCTTGATTAGCAGGGTCAGGCTGTTGGCGAAAGAGACCACTGCGAGGAACAGGGCTACAGACCCGGTGATGCGGATGGTATCGCGCAGGGAGGGTTTGCAGTACTGGTAGGCGTCGATGGCCTTTCGCAGGAAATTCCAGCTCGAAATACTATAAACCACCAGTGATCCGAACAACAGCAGCGGCATCAGCATGAGCGGGTTGGCCAGCACGGCCACCAGCATGGTGACCAGGGCAAAGGAGAGAAAGCCCGCTACGATCAGCAGGAACCAGGTAAGGATACGATACAGCGTTAGGTTCTTCATGTTACCAGTGATTATAAACCGTTTTAACTACGCAGTTTGATGCTCAGCTCCTCCAATTGCTTTTCGTCGATGGCCGACGGCGCATCGAGCATCACATCTCGGCCGCTGTTGTTTTTCGGGAAGGCGATGAAATCGCGGATGCTTTCCGATCCCCCCAATATGGAGCACAACCGGTCGAACCCGAAGGCGATGCCCCCGTGCGGCGGTGCGCCGTATTCAAAAGCGCCGAGCAGGAAGCCGAATTTATGCAGCGCTTCTTCGGGACTCATGCCCAGGGCGGCGAACATTTTCTCCTGCAACTCACGCTGGAAGATGCGAATGGAGCCGCCGCCGATCTCGTTTCCGTTCAGCACCATATCGTAGGCGTTGGCCTTGATATTCGCATAAGGATGGCTGAGATAATTGGCCGCGTCTTTGATCACGGGGTCGTTGCCGATCATGGTCGCGATCTGGTCGGGCTTGGGGCTGGTAAACGGGTGATGTCTAGCTACCCAGCGATTTTCTTCTTCCGCATATTCAAACAGGGGGAAATCGAGCACCCACAGCAATTTGAAATCGTCTTTTTTGCGGAGACCCAATCTCTCGCCCATGTATAAACGAAGCTCGCTGGCCGCTTTACGGGTGCGTTCTTCGCGGCCGGCCAGCAGCAGGATGAGATCGCCGGTTTGCGCGCCGCAGGCGACAGCCAATTGTTTCAATTGTTCTTCGCTGAAGAATTTGTCAACGCTGCTTTTATAGCTGCCGTCGGTATTGCATTTGATGAATACCAGTCCGTTCATGCCGATCTGCGGCCGTTTCACCCATTCTGTCAGCTCATCGGTTTGTTTGCGGGTATAGTCGCTGCAGCCGGGCACGGAAATGGCCAGCACGGTCTCGGCATCGTTGAATACCTTGAAACCGCCGGCTTCAAAAAGCACCCTGGCCTGGGCATCGCCGCTTTGCCCTTCGAAGATGGTTTTGAGGTTCGCCAGCTTCATCCCGAAACGGATATCGGGCTTGTCGTTGCCATATTGCAGCATGGCGTCGTTCCAGGTCATCCGCTCCACTTTCTCTGCGTAATCGATGCCTTTCACGTCTTTGAATATGCGCTTTACCAGCCCCTCGAACATTTGCAGGATGTCTTCCTGCTCTACAAAGCTCATCTCGCAGTCGATCTGCGTAAACTCGGGCTGGCGGTCGGCCCGCAGGTCTTCGTCGCGGAAGCATTTTACGATCTGGTAATACCGGTCGTAGCCGCTCACCATCAGCAGTTGCTTGAAGGTCTGCGGACTTTGCGGCAGGGCGTAGAACTGTCCGCCGTTCATGCGGCTGGGCACCACGAAGTCGCGGGCGCCTTCGGGCGTGCTTTTGATCAGGAAAGGGGTTTCGATATCCATGAAATGGTTTTCATGGAGGTAGTTGCGGGCTGAGCGGTTTACGGCATAGCGCAGCTCCAGGTTTTTGCGTACCGCCTGGCGGCGCAGGTCGAGGTAGCGGAATTTCATGCGCAGGTCGTCACCGCCATCGGTGTCATCCTGTATGGTGAAGGGCGGCGTGGCAGCCTTGTTGAGAATGGTATAGCGGCTTACTTCAATCTCGATATCGCCGGTGGCGAGCTGGGGGTTTTTATTGGTTCTTTCTATCACTTTACCGGTGGCCTGCACTACGTATTCGCGGCCGAGAGATTCATTGGACAGTTGAGCCGCCAGGCCTTCGCCGATCAGCAACTGCGTGATGCCGTAACGGTCGCGCAGGTCGACAAAGCTGAGGCTGTTGCTGACCTTCCGAATGGTCTGCACCCATCCGGCCAGGGTGACTTCACGGCCGATATGACTGGCGTTCAATTCTCCACAGGTATGCGTTCTGTACATGATGATTTTTCACTATTTATTTGGTGTGCAAAGGTAATACTATTTACCCGTCGGGTCGCACCCGTCGGGTGCCACCCGACGGGTAAACACTTCGTAAATCTACTTTTTAGACGAATGAAATGCTAAAATGCTTTAAAACACCGGAAAGCGGTATTATCTTACAGGCAGATACCTCTGTTTTCGTGTAATCCGTACAATCTCCTCTGCGAAGACCTGCACATCCATAACTGTGTCTAACCAGCTTAACAAAGCTCGATTTTCTTACCATCAAAGCGTCCCTTATGGAAATCGTATTTATTTGTTTGCTGGTATTTGGCGTCATTTTCGCATTCGATGCCCTGCAGAACCGCCTGCAGAATTACCTCCTTTATCGTCGCAGAAAGGGATTCGAGCAGCATGAAACCTATTTCCGCTCGATCATTTCTTCCAACATCAGCTATTTTAACCGGCTCGACCACGAACTGCAGCACAAATGGCTTTTTCGCGCCTATTTGTTCTTCCGTTCGAAGAAGTTTCATTATGTCGGTGTAGCCAAGACCGATGAGATGCCGATCCTGATCAGCGCCACGGCGGCCCAGCTTACCCTGGGACTGGAGAATTTTTCACTTAACTACTTCCGCGATATCTATGTGCTGCAGCATGACTACCACTACGGCTTTTATTCGCTGCCGTTTATGGGGCATGTGGACAGCTCAGGCATCTACCTGTCGTGGGATAATTTTCTGCAGGGTGTTCGCAGCTCGGAAGACAGCAGTAATGTGGGCCTCCATGAAATGGCGCATGCGCTGGCTTATGTGAATTTCATCACCAAGACAGACGAAGACAAACATTTCAAAAAAGAATTTCACCAGTATTCAAAAGTGGCCCGGCCTATTTTCCAGGACATGCAGCGTGGCCGGAAAACCCTTCTGGGTGATTATGCCGCCAGCAACTACCACGAGTTCTGGGCGGTGAGCGTGGAATTCTTTTTCGAGAACCCCGGTCGCTTGCAGCACGAGCTGCCCGATCTGTACGACGCGATGGTTAAACTATTGCGCCAGGACCCCTATATCGTTCTCCGTAAAAGCACCGCCGCATAAATAAGCACCAGGAGCAGGTGGCCGGATTCTCCGCGCCCGTAGGGCTTCAAACAGCCAGTTGCTTTTCGCGATCGGCCCGGTACATAAAAAGATAGTAAACGGCAATGATGACCATGCCGGCGCCGAAGGGAATGGCGGCATAATACCGTGTGTTATCGGGCAGGTTGAGAAATTCAGTGATCATCCAGTAACAGTTGGCGACGATCCAGCACAGCACGGCAAGATTGTGGTACAGTTCGGCCCGCAGGTGACGGGTTTGCCAGGTGATGAGCACTGCCACCGATACCGTCGGAATGATCATAAACAGTCCAAGGGGTTTCCACAGCATGGCCCAGCACATGTCTTTCACCAGCCACAAAACAATAT
>JAKPBL010000045.1 GCA_029778965.1 Bacteroidota bacterium | reverse complement strand
AGATCGGCGAATTATTAGGCGCGGTAAGGGGCGTTCATGCGATGACAGATGTAACCGGTTTCGGGTTGGGCGGACACCTGTTGGAGATGGCCCGCGGCGCCGGTCTCGATGCGCAGGTATCATATGAGAAGTTGCGTATAATTGACGGCGTTCGGGCCCTGGTGGCAGAGAAAGTGGCGCCGGGAGGCACGCATCGCAATTGGGCCAGCTATGGCGAGTCCATCCGCATCAACGACACCGTTGCGGCAGAAGAAGCGAAGATGCTGGTGGCCGATCCGCAGACGAACGGCGGGCTGTTGCTGGCGGTTGATCCTGCTGCTCTGGAAGAAGTAAGGGCCTTGTTTGCTGCAAATGGACTGGCGGATTACTGCCAGCCGATCGGTATGCTGCAGAACAGGTCGGGCGCCGAATCGCGGTTGACGGTTTTGTGAGGTTCAGGCCGCCGACAAAACGAATATGACCGATACTGGTCGTTGGGTATGTGGGTGGATGGGCTCTCGTAATTCGTGCAGACGATAGCCGGCTTTGGAGAAGAGAGATATCCAGTTTTCAAAAGTTCGGAAATACCACGGTGCGGGCTGTTGAAATGCCTGGCTGAATCCTTTCCAGGAGCCCGGCAGCCATTGCGAAATATAAGGATGATCGCCCATGGCCTGGTAAGGATGGAGGGTTTGTATAAGTATCTTTCCGCCCGGCGCCAGCCAGCCGCTTAAGCGTGTTAACAGGGCTTCCACCAGTTCATTGCCAAACAGAGAAAAATTGAAGGCGATCAGGTCGAATCCGTTGGCCAGAGGCGATGGTTTGCGACCATGCGTCTGCATTCAGGTGCCAGCTTTCAAGTATCTGCGTTTCTTGTTTCATGACGCCAGTTGATCGATTTTCTGAGAAAGTTTCCTGTCTTTGTCGGTAACGATATTGCCGGCATCGTGGGTGTTCAGCCATATCTCCACCGTATTATACACATTCATCCACCGCGGGTGGTGGTTCATTTTCTCGGCCGCCAGCGCCACCCTTGTCATGAAGGCGAAAGCAGATGAAAAGTCGGCAAACTCAAATTTGCGGTACAGCGTATTGTCTTTTTCCTGCCACATAATAATTGGTTTTAAACACCCGTCGGGTATTACCCGACGGGTGGTCAGAAAATCAGGTGCTCTTTGTTCCGGATCTTTTCATTGGTCATTTCCACCACCAGTTGCACGCCGGGGAATGCCCTGATCGTTTGCGCAATTTCATTCAGCATCTGGGGCTCGGGCAACTCGCCTTTGGTCAGCCACAGAAAATCAAGGTGCCGGAATTCGGGCAGAAGGTATTCGCCGTCGTGCTGGTTCCGGTACAGGTAGTGTACCAGGAACTGGTTGGGTTCGGCGTATTCGTAGATGGGGAAATAGTAATGACGGTTTTTCTTGGTCAGTTGAATCTCGAGGTCAACATTGATCCGGAAACGGAAGCGCAGGCTCCGGTTCAGGTGCCAGCAGAAGTGGTAGTCACGAACCGGCGCCACGATGCCCAGCAGGTGTGCATCGGCAAAGAAATCGCCGGTCATGTCATCTATGTCGAGCCGTAAACGCATGGCTATTGGTTTGTGCAGCCGGGGCCGCATTCATCAGAACTCCACCGTCGCTTCGTGTTCGGTTTCTCCGCGTTTATACGTAACCGTTGTTTTGTCGCCTTTTTTGAATTTGCCCAAAGCCTTCATGTACTCTTCTACCGAAGGCGTGGCGAAATCGCCCAGGCGGGTGATCACGTCACCCGTTTGTATGCCTGCTTTTTCTGCCGGGCGGCCTTCGGATACACCGTCCACGTGCACGCCGTTGCCGGCATAGGCATAGTCGGGCATAATGCCCAGGGTCACTGAAAAACGCGTGCTGGTGCCGGTCGACTGTTCACGGGTTTTCAGGAAGGCCAGCTTGCCGGTATTGGGCGTATGCTGTATGAGCTGGTAGATGAACTGCACGATGCGGTACTCTCCTTCTGCGTTCAGCTTATCGGCATCGTCGCTTGGCTTGTGATAGTCGGCGTGTGTGCCGGTAAAGAAAAACAATACAGGGATGTCTTTGCGGTAGAAGCTGGTGTGATCGCTCGGCCCGGTGCCGCTGCTATCGTATTTCACGGCGAGGAACTTCCCGGCAGGCAGCCCTTCCATGCTTTTTTCCCAGGCGGGCGAGGTGCCGTAGCCGCCGATGGTAATGCCGCGGGTAGTGGGGTTCAGGCGGCCCACCATATCCATATTGATCATATAATGGATGCTGTTCAGGGGAACGGTGGGATGCTCAACAAAATACTTCGAGCCGAAAAGGCCCAGTTCTTCGCCCGAAAATGCGATGAAAAGATAGTTGGCCGCTTTCGACTTGTCTTTTTTGGCTTTGATCATGCGCGCCAGCTCGATCAACGCGGCGGTACCACTGGCGTTGTCGTCGGCGCCATTGTGGATCTGCGGCGCCCCGGTACGCATCAGCGAATTACCGTCTTCGCCGTAACCCAGGTGGTCATAATGCGCACCGATCACGATGGTAAGCGGCGCTCCGTTGTCTATATAGCCGATGACGTTGTTACCGGTACGTTGTTTTTCGCGGAAGGCGGTTTTGAATTTTATTTCGACCGGCGTTGTTTCGTCGGCGAAGTAAGCGTCGGATGTTTTCTTTCCCACGTACAGCACCGGTATGGGCAGGGTTTCGCCCTTTTGCTTACCGTTGAAAACATATTCGCTGTCGTTGAAAACGATTAATCCGGTAGCGCCCCTGGCCGCTGCTGCTTTTGCCTTGCTGATAATATCGGCATCGAGGTCGAAATGCGGGTTGCCGCTATTGAGCTGCTTTTCTTCTGCGAGGTCGAGAAACCAGGGCATACCGGCTTCTTTCAGGGCGATGGAGGGCATTTCTTCGACTGCTTTCTCCGGCGACAGCGGGTGCACAAAGAACTGGTCTTTGGGTATTTCGTGACCGTCAATAAACAAAAAGCTGCTTTCTCCATATTCTTTTCCGTCGTCTATGGAAAAAGGCTGCAAAAATCCGTTTTCCCCCCGGGGCGCCAGGCCGATGGCGGTGAATTGCCGGGTAATATAATCCGCCGCCAGTTGCTCGCCCGGCGTGCCGGCGCGCCGGCCCTGGAGCTTGTCGTCGGCGAGATAATTCACGTGCGACTGAATAGCCGTTATCGCCGTTTTATCGGCGTTTTTTAGTTTCTGCGAAAAAGCGGGAAGGGAGGCAAAAGTAGTCATTGACAACAGCGCCGGAACAAACAATTTCATACGTACTACACTTTAAGCGACAAAGGTATTACGACCATTGCTAATACCGTGCCGTAAAACCCAATAAAATATATGGTTATCTGCTTCTCTTTCCTTTACTTTTGCAGATTGCCCTTGCCGCATCCGGGTTTAACCAAAAGGACGATGAATGGCGTTACCGCACCTTATTAAATATGTATATACCAATGGCACTGATGAAGTGATCCGCAGAGGAAAAAAAATTCATGCAATTGGTTATGTTGAGCTGGTAGAATACGATGAGCTGCTGGGGTCGGTTACCTTCCGGGTAAAAGACGACAGTTATGCGACCTATTACAAGGTCTATATCCAGAAATTTACCGATCCGCGCGCGTTATCGGTCAGGTGCTCCTGTCCGTATAACCTGGGTGATATCTGCCGGCACGAAGCCGCCTCGCTGATCCAGTTGCAGGAAATGCTCGATAAAAACCTGCTGCAGGCCGAAGAAGTGGAATACGACCAACGGCATACGGTCATTAAGATGAAGACCATCGACCTGAAAACCATTCGGTTGCTGAGCGGTCCCGAAACATATGCAGCGGCAGAAGCCTACCTGCGTACCGGCAGGGTCAATATCGAATCGGCTGCCGACGAAGTGGTGCGGGCCACGGTAGAGATCGACGGCCGGAACTACCCGGTCGTTATCCGCAAAAACGAAGAGCGGAACTTTGATACCAGTTGCGATTATCCCGATACCAAGCATCCGTTGTGCCTGCCGAAAGTG
>JAKPBL010000009.1 GCA_029778965.1 Bacteroidota bacterium | reverse complement strand
CCAGGCTGAGGATATTCCTGAAGTCGTTCGACGGGGTATTGAAGCGGATATCCATCTTGTACGTGCTGTCGTTCACGAGCTGGAAAAAACCGTCGGCGTTCACTTCCATCTCATTCAGGCTGAGCTTTGCATGGCTGAAGCTGTACAGGCTTTCAGCCGATTTAATATCGAAATCGGCATCGAGGTCGGCCCGGGTATTATTGAGATAGGGGATGCCTTCCATTGAAAAATCAGAACGGCCAATGCGGGTGGTTGTTTTCAGCAGGAAATTGTCGGCGCTGAAATTACCACTGCCTTCATGGTCGAGACCATTCAGGGCAAGGTGCATATTGCCCTGCTCATCGTCGTACCGTATGCTGCCGTCGCTGATGCTGTATTTTTTCAGGTTGATGCTGAAGGGCTCGCCGGCGGCCGCGCTGCCGGCTGTATCGGTGTCGGGTTTGGTGATATCCCAGTTGACTTTGCCGTCTTTACTCACCATGGCATGAATGCGGGGCTGATCGAGCACGATATGCGTGATCTCCATGGGCCCCGAGCCGATCAGGCTGAACAGGTTCACTGCTACATCGATACGGCTGGCTGCGATCAGCGTGTCTTTGGCAAAATCGCCCGGCCCGGTTATATACAGTTGGTCCAGCCCCACGCTTACCTGCGGAAAATGACGGAACAGCGACAATGACACATCGCTGAAGCCTGACTTCGCATTCAGGTTCTTATTCATTTCTTTCCGTGCCAGGTCTTTGATCTTGCCGCTGAAAACAAAGGGCAGGCTGACAGCCAGCACAAAAAGCACTGCGATGCTGATACCGAGGATAATAAGGATTTTTTTAACCATGTCTTTTTGTTATAAATAACTATGCCGTTATTTTCTGTTTACAATTAACGTTAAATTGTCGGCACTGTTGTGAACTTCCATCGCCATGAGACGAATTCCGGTTTTTGTGTTGTTTTTTCTGCTGGCCGCGGCCGCTGCGGCGCAGGATATTAAAAAAATGTCCATTGCCGAACTGGAGCAATACATGCTGACCAGCCGGCGGCCCATGGTTGTCAATTTCTGGGGTACCTTCTGCAAACCCTGCGTGGAAGAGCTGCCGGCCATATTGTCTGCCGCGGCTGCTTACCCAGGTATCGAGTTGGTGCTGGTAAGTCTCGACCTGCCCGACTATTACCCCGACCGGTTAAAAATATTTGTGGAGAAGAACAAGTTCCAGTCCGCCACCCATGTTTGGCTGAATGAAACGGATGCCGATGTTTTTTGCCCGCGCATCGATAAGAGCTGGTCGGGCGCCATTCCTGTTACCCTTTTCGTGAATACGTCGGCAAATTACCGGCAGTTCATCGACCGGCCAATGACGGCCGCCGATATCCGGGCATCATACCTTGCGCTTGATGCCACAACCCACTGAGCGGCTTTCGGTAACAGATACCGGCTGCCCCGATAACATTTCGTCGATGGCCACTTTCAAATGCTGACGGCTGATCTTGGCGGGGTCGGCCGGGCTGTCGTCTATCGCACCGCGATAGACCAGCTTTCCCTTGCCGTTGAACAGGAACACCTCGGGGGTGCGGGAGGCGCCGAAAGCATCGGCCAGCTCATTGTTGCTATCCACCGCATATGGCCACTGGTAGCCCTGCGCGCTGGCATAAGCCTGCATGGCCCTGTACGATTCGTCGCCCGAACGACTGCCTTCATTTGCGTTCAATATGATAAAGCCGAGGTTTTTTTGTGCGGCGTAGGCGCCGACCTGCCGGGTTCTTTCCTGGTTCTTGATCACGTACGGGCAGGTATTGCACGAGAACATCACCAGCAGTCCCTGGTTTGTCTTAACATCGTTCAGGCTGAGTATTTTGCCGGAAATATCTTTCATCTTAACGGCGGCCGCGGGAATCGGAGAGCCGATCGGCAGGGGATCGACCGGTGCATGAAAAGCGATTCCCGTCAGGCCGATC
Source organism: Bacteroidota bacterium (assembly GCA_029778965.1). Classification (GTDB taxonomy): domain Bacteria; phylum Bacteroidota; class Bacteroidia; order Chitinophagales; family Chitinophagaceae; genus Flavihumibacter. Next base: position 96 of record JAKPBL010000009.1, on the reverse strand, counting down.
AACAGCAGGCATACAAAAGATTTCATACGATCATTTTTGGATGTCCCTATAAAGTTCGTCAAAAATGCCGAGATCAGGAAGCGTGGTTTTGCTCGT
>JAKPBL010000680.1 GCA_029778965.1 Bacteroidota bacterium | reverse complement strand
TCCCGTCGACCAACTGGTTGAAGCGGGTATTGCCACTACCCCCGAAACCGCGCGTGGTAGGCGTTTTAAAAGTGAGCGATGAAGTAACCATATCGACCCCCTTCAGCGAGCCTACCATATCATAATAGGAGGCGGCGGGCGATACTTTAATGGCGTTGGCGCTCACCCTTTCGATCGATACCGGCGACTCCAGTATGCGCTCGGGCACACGGCTCGCAGATACAACCACTTCCGTGCCCAGCACTGCGTTGGCGACAAAGCTTACAGATACTGGTTGCGAGGGGTCGCTGACGTTTATCTCCTGGCTGTCGTAACCAATAGAAGTAAAGACAAGAATAAAGGGTGGCTGATGGCTGGTGGTAAGACGGAAATTTCCTTTTTCATCGGTAAATGTGCCGGATCCGGTTCCTTTAATGGTCACGCTGACGGCTGGCAATGCATCGTTGGTCGTGCTGTTTTTCACCTGGCCCGTTACCGTAACGGTTTGGGCATAGGCAGCAATCGAAACGAAACAGGCCAGCAGCAGACCAGTGAGGTAGCTGCAGGTTTTTCTCATACCCGTGGGTTTTAGTTTCGATAGCAAAATAAGGATTTCTTTTCGCTTACCTTCGCGGCATGGCGAATTTTCAGTTTACCGCGCAAACCGCCTTTTATAGGGGTAAGGTGCGCGATGTTTATACCATTAAAAACGACTTGCTGGTAATGGTTGCATCCGACCGCATTTCGGCTTTCGACGTCATACTTCCCGAACCTGTCCCGTTCAAAGGGCAGGTGCTGAACCAGATCGCCGCCTATATGCTCAACGCTACGTCCGATATCTGTCCCAACTGGCTGTTATCGGTGCCGGCGCCCCATGTATCCATTGGCAAAAAATGTATTCCTTTTAAAATCGAAATGGTGGTGCGCGGCAACCTGACCGGCCATGCCTGGCGAACCTACAGCAGCGGGCTGCGCACCCTTTGCGGAGTGGCGCTGCCCGATGGATTAAAAGAAAACGACTACTTCCCCACCCCCATTATTACGCCTACCACCAAGGCGTCGGAGGGCCATGACGAGGATATCTCCAAAGAAGGCATACTGGCCCGGGAGCTCGCAACACCCGAAGAATGGCTGCAACTGGAACAGTTGGCATTGAAACTATTTGCCCGGGGAAAAGAGATCGCCGCCAAGCGGGGGCTCATTCTCGTTGACACCAAATATGAGTTCGGCAAAATCGGCGACACCATTTACCTGATGGATGAAATCCATACGCCCGACTCGTCGCGTTATTTCTATGCCGAGGGTTTCGGAGAAAGACAGGCGCGTGGCGAAAAGCAGAAACAGCTCAGCAAAGAGTTCGTGCGCGAATGGCTTATCGCCAATCATTTCATGGGCAAGGAAGGGCAGACCGTTCCGGCGATGACACCCGAATGGATCGATACCATCAGCAAACGGTATATCGAGCTGTATGAGCAGGTCACCGGCAGCCGGTTTGTGCCCGAAAAGCTGAGCGACGAAGAAACCCGCCTGCGCGTAGAGAAAGCGCTGGCCGCCCTGTAACAACCATTGCCCCATGATCATCGGAACGATACGCCGGTACTTCTTATATGCCTTGCTGCTGACTGGCGTAAACAGCGTTTATGCCCAACAGTTAGACAGCATCTCCGGCAGGCCGGGGGTAAGCTTCCGCGGCCTGAGCGTGGTAAACAACCGGCTGTTCTGGCTAAGCGGCACCAGGGGAACCGTTGGCCGCAGCACCGACGGCGGAAAACATATTCAGTGGCTGCCGGTAAAGGGATATGAAAACCGCGACTTCCGCGACATTGAGGCTTTTGATGCGGTGACCGCTGTGATCATGGCCATTGATTCGCCGGGACTGATATTACGCACCTACGACGGCGGCGCAAGCTGGCAGGAAGTGTACCGCGACCACCACAGCGGTGTTTTCCTCGACGCAATGTCTTTCCGCAAGGGACGCGGCATGGCAGTCGGCGATCCGATCGACGGCCGTTTTTACCTGGTCGGCACCCACGATGCCGGCAAAAGCTGGCAAAAGCTGCAACCGCCCATGCCTGTGCCCGACAGCGGCGAGGGCTGCTTCGCCAGCAGCGGCACCAATATCGTTCAGTTGAAAAAAGGAGGCTTTGCGTTTGTTACCGGCGGTCCCTCCAGCCGCGTCTGGAACGGAACCGATATGCAAAAGCTGCCCCTGATGGAAGGGCGAAGCAGCACCGGCGCCAACTCGCTGGCCGTTCATGGAAAACGATGGATAGTGGCCGGCGGTGATTTTACACGCGACACCGTAGCACATCAGCATATACTCGTCAGCAATAACCGTGGCCACACCTGGTTCGTTCCCGAACAACCCACCACCGGCTATCGTTCTTGTGTAACAGCCATCAGCAAACGAAAATGGATCGCCTGCGGCACATCTGGCGTGGATGTCTCCACCGATGGCGGCAATACCTGGAAGAACATCGGTTTAACGGGCTACCATGTTGTACAACGGGCCCGGCGCGGTAAAGCGGTGTACCTGGCCGGCAATGGCCGCATTGCAAAGCTGCGCTGGTGAAACAGGCGAGACACCCTGCCCCAGTTTCTTCGCGCCGACCTGCCGCCTCTGCCAGGTAAATTCGATTCCGTCCCGCTCCCGCGGCAAGCTCCGCTCCCATACCGCTGCGTTCAGGGTGGTCACTCATCGAAGCCATAGTGAATCTGTTTTCAAAATGCCGGGAAAGTATAAGGAATACCATGCCAACTACTGTATCGGGAATTTGTTCTGAATGTG